>JBIIHO010000054.1:0-8658 GCA_044235605.1 Steroidobacteraceae bacterium
CATCCATCGACATGGAGCAGTCCGGGGTCCTTCGTGCACGAGTCCAAACCGCTTCTGGCGAGGCCTTTCCTTCTAGATTGAGTCTGACGCTGACGCACGTCGTCGATGCCAGTCGCGATAAGAAAGCGGATTTGGTCGAAACGGCTGAAGTAGGTGTTTACGCCGGAGATCTCGACACAGATCTTGAAGGACGATGGCTAGTACAACTCGACCACCAGTCCGTGTGGCGTCTGCGCGGCCGAGCGGAAGTTCCCGCTACGGGCCTGCTACTCGGCGACTGACTATGGCGACTGCCGCCGCCAGCCCCCTGCTACTCGAAGGTCACTGGGCAAGCGAGTCCAACGGCGAGGGGCATGCCGTCTTTAACGCAGAGGGTATCCACTGCGCCCGATGCGCCAAGGCCATCCATCGCTCACTCAATAGCCTTCCCGGCATCGTCAACGCCGAGGTGAACGTCGTCAACGGACGCGTCTCGGTCAGCTGGCGGTCACAAGAGGTTTCACTGTCACGCATCCTGCGCAAGGTGGCCGATGCAGGTTTTAGACCGGTACCGCTAGTCGGAGAGGCGGCCGTTACGGCGCAGCGCGAAGAGCGGCGCATCGCTCAAAAGCGCATCGGCCTCGCAGCGCTCGGCTCGATGCAACTCATGATGTACGCAGCCGGACTCTACGCAGGGGCGTTTCAAGGAATCGACCCGCTCATGGCCGAGATCCTACGCATCACCTGCCTCGTCATCGCAACACCCGTGCTGTTCTACTCGGGTGCCCCGATTCTTCGCGGGGCCGTAGCCAATCTCAAACGTCGCGCACTCGGCATGGACTTCACCGTCTCGCTGGCGCTTGTTCTTGCCTATCTCGCGAGCGTTTACAACACGCTGCGGGGTGTCGGCGATGTTTATTTTGACTCGGTGACGATGTTTATTTTGTTTTTGCTGCTCGGTCGTTATGTCGAGATGCGCGGCCGACATCAAGCGACCCACCTCACCGAAGCACTCGCGAGATCACTACCAACGAGCGTTCAGCGTATCGATCCGGTCACGCAAGCGACCACCCGAATTTCGCTCGAAGACATCACCGTCGGTGACTGGCTACGCGTGGGCAGCGGACAGGTTATCCCCGTGGACGGCGAAGTCGCCTCCGACGTTGCACTGGTCGATGAGTCGCTCGTGACCGGCGAATCCGTGCCGCATCGGCGCATTGTCGGAGAACCGCTACTCGGTGGCTCGCTCAACGCCGGCGCGGCGATTACACTGCGAGTCACCCGCCGACCGCACGAGTCGACGCTGCATGGCCTCGTAAAGCTACTCGAGCGCGCTCAGGGCGAGCGGCCGAGACTTAGCCTCGCCGCTGAGCGTATGGCCTCCTGGTTCATCGTTCGTATCCTGATCCTCACCGCACTCGTCGGGGTGATCTGGTATGTCGTCGATCCCTCGCGCGCATTCCCCGCCGTACTCGCCGTACTCGTGGCCACCTGCCCTTGCGCACTTTCGATCGCCACGCCTGTCGCTATCGCCGCCGCCACCACGCGCCTCGCACGGCTCGGCGTTCTCGTAACGAGCAGCGATGCCGTCGAAGGACTCGCAACTGTCGATACGGTCATGCTCGACAAGACCGGGACGCTCACCGCGGGGAAACCTGGCGTCACGTCAGTCGATATCTTATCGGGTCAGATCTCGCGCGAGCGCGCACTGGCGATCGCCGCGGCGCTCGAGGCACAGTCCCAGCACCCGATCGCCGCTGCATTTAAATCGTTCAACGATCCGCTCGTAGTGTGCGCGGATAGCCACGAGATCGCCGGCGAAGGAATTGAGGGCACCATCGACGGCGCGCGTTGGCGCATCGGTCAGCCGGGTATCACGCTGACGAACGACTCGGGTGTGCGTGTTTCCTTCACGTTGGCAGACACCATTCGGGACGATGCCTCCGAAACCGTCTCTGCATTACGAAGACTGGGGCTTCGGCTGCTCTTGGCGAGCGGGGATTCGGAAGACTCCGTCAATCGCGTAGCGAGCGAACTCGGCATCCAGAACGCGGCTTCCTCTCTGAAACCTCAGCAAAAGCTCGAACTCCTGCGCGCAGAGCAAGCAGCAGGGCGTCGTGTGCTTATGGTGGGCGATGGCATCAATGACGGCCCAGTACTCGCTGCGGCCGATGTCTCGATGGCCATGGGCCGAGGATCATCGATCGCTCATGCGGCTGGCGATCTCCTGCTGCTTCGCGAGTCGCTGTCATCATTACCTCGCGGTATCCGCGTAGCCCGACGCGGGCTGCGCATCGTCCGTCAAAATCTACGCTGGGCAGCCCTCTACAACATCGCAGCGATACCGATCGCCGCGCTCGGATTCATGCCGCCTTGGGTCGCCGCGCTCGGGATGTCGTTGTCCTCTCTGCTCGTCGTATTCAACGCGCAACGAGTCTTACGGCCCTCGAAGGAGGAAGGCTGATGGAAAGCGTCTATCTGCTCATCCCACTGTCGATCCTGATCGGCGGGATCGCCGTATGGGCATTTTTTTGGGCCGTAGATCGCGGTCAGTTCGATGATTTCGAGCAGGCTGAGAAAATCGCGCTAGAGGAAGACCTGTCGTCGTCCCATCTCAACGCGGCTGCCAGCGAATCGAAATCCCCGCACTCGTAAATCGAACAAACGCATAGACTTCATCGTTGTCTGCGCCGCCGTCGAGGAATCGCACACTCGCCCCGACAGACCACTCATCGTCGATCGATTTCATCAATTTAAGACCGGTATCGACCGCATAGCCTGGCCCACCCGCCAGTGCATCGATATCTCCTTCGACTCTCCACCCCGCACCCAGAGGGCATTCGAACGCCCCGTGTAGCAAGGGAACGAAGCCGGTATTGTTCTTCTCGGCGGAGCGTGCGCCCTGACGAAGCCGAATGCCGGCATCACGGATCTTTGCCGTGAATCCAACCTTCACCACGAGATCGTCGCGATCGATCCAACGCCATCGCACCGTGCCTCGCCAAGAATTGAACTGATAACGGGCATCGACTGGACCTGAAGAAAAATTCGTACCCTGAAAGCGGATCGGATCGGCACTCACTCCCTCGTTCAAGAGCGAAAGCGGAGCGAGCAGCACACGCCACTCCCGTCGTCCACTCGAGGGCCAAGACAGCTGCACGCGCGGCGCCACGTAGGGTCCATCACCGGTCAAACGATCGAGAGCAAATCTCGATCCGGTCGAGTCGTTCGGAACCTGGACGTCATTACGCCCTTGCCAGCTGGCATAGACGTCGGTATCGATGACCCAGCCCTGAGGGGATGGCTCGGCCATCACGAACCCGCCGTAAAGGCCAGCGATCAAAGAAACCATCACACGGCCGAGAGTGCGAAGACGGGAAGCCACGCGATCTGTAGAGAGAATGTCAGCCCGTGTCTTGAAGACCTTGGGCAATGCCATTGACGCTCGCGAGCAGCGCTTCGAGTAGATCGCGGTCATTTCGTCCTCCTTCTCGCCAGCGGCGCAGCAGATCGACCTGCATGAGATTCATGGGATCGACGTAAGGGTTGCGCAGCGCAAGGGCCCGCTGCTGCGTTTGATCGCCATCGAGCAAATTCTGTTGATCTTTGACGAGCAGTAGAAGCTCTCGAGTCAGAGCATGCTCCCGACGCACTTCGTCGAAGAACCGATCGTCGGACCCGAGACGCAATGAATCGTACTTTGCAGCAATCTGCAGATCGGAGCGTGCCAGCATAATCTCGACATCGTCGAGCAAGTTACGCAGGAACGACCATTCGAGCAGAGTTTGCCGTATCGCAGGAATCCCGAACGCCTCGACCGCAACTCGCAGACCCGTGCCCGCACCATACCAACCGGGCAGCAGCATTCGATTTTGCGTCCAGGCGAATACCCAGGGCACCGCGCGTAAGCCCGCAATACCTTCAAGCCCTTCGCGTGCGATCGGGCGACCACCGATCTGCATCCGTTCGATGACGTCGATCGGCGTCACGCAGCGGAACCACTCGCGAAACTCGTTCGAGTCGTCGACAAGGGTGCGATAGCGCTCTGCGCTCGCCTGCGACAACACATTGGCGATCTGGAGTCTCTCGGCATCGGATCCGGCGGGTCTCCCCGCTCGCGCAGCGACATTAGCCAAAGATAAGGCGCTGAACGCGCGCTCCAGTGTACGCAACGCAATCGGACCAAGACCGTAATGCTGGATGATTCCCTCGCCCTGCTCTGTGAGCTTGAGCCATCCGTTAATCGTGGACTGCGGCGAGGCGCCGACGAGCGCATCGATTCGTCCGCCTCCTCGGGGAAGACTCCCGCCTCGTGCGTGCACGATTCGATGTTCTTCGCCCGCTGCTGCCAGCGACGCCGCGATCGCACCCTGCGCCTGATAAACGGCGAACCTCGAGGAGACGATACCCTCTCGCTTATTGCCTTCCGAGTAACCGACGAGCGCGGTTTGTTGTCGTCCCCTCGAGTCTAGGTGACGACGATAAAGTGGCTGCGAAAGCAGCTCCCGCATAACCTCCCCTGCGCGGCTCAAAGCATCGGGGGTCGCGAACATCGGTGCGAAGTCGATCGCGATCTCATCCGTCTGCTTATCGAAGGCCTCAGCCCACCGCGCGAGCAACACGGCAGCGAGGACGTCGTCGGCCCCCTCAGTCCCGTTGACGATGTACGAACCAATCGCCTCCGCGCCATATCGCCGACGACACTGGAGCATCGCCTCAAAGACGGCGAGCGCCCGCTTACCCTCGGCATCGAGTTCAACACGAGGGCCGATATCGCGTGCGATGAGATCGACGAGTCGCGTCTGACGCTGTGACCGGTCCAGGGCGAGCCAGCCCGGCTCATCCAAAGCACGCGCCAAGACGCCATGATGAACACCTGAATGCTGACGAACATCGAGCGTCGCCAGGTGGAATCCGAAAGTCGCAATGCGTCGCTGCAGTCGGCGGACCGCGAATAGTCCCGCATGCTGACCTCGATGCGCGAGCAGACTGTCGATGACGAGGTCGATGTCGCGTTGCAATTGTGCGGGTCCCTCATATCCCGAGGGCCTACCGTCGTAAGTGGCCCGCAAACGCTCGGCCACCTGCGTGAGAAATACTCGGTAAGGCATGCGGTCGTGGCGGGCAGGTGCGGACGAACGCGCGCTTGGAATGACGGTGGCATATTCGTCGCTACGTTTTTGCAGTGCCGCGCTGATCCCGACGCGACTCGCGCTTTGTGACAGCAGCTGCGCGAGCGACTGCACCTCGAGAAAGTACGCATTGACGATGGTTTGCTGCTGTCGCGCCAGGGTGTCACGCAGACTTTTGGCGTGAACGTCAGGATTACCGTCCATATCGCCACCGACCCAAGTGCCAAAACGCAGGATCGTGGGCAACTCAATCTGCTGAGGGTCTACTCCGTAGTGCTTACCCAAGGCTTCGGCAATTTCTTCGTAGAAATTGGGGACAATGCGATAAAGCACCTCAGAGAGAAAAAACAGCACGTGTTCGCGCTCGTCCGCCACCGTCAGGCGCTGACGCGGGTGATCTTCGGTCTGCCAGTGAGTCGTGAGCTCGACACGAATCTGACCTGCAGACGCTCGTCGCTCGCTCGGCGCGAGTGTCGGGTTGAGTCGATCGTACAGAAGCCACGCGAGCTTCAGTTGTTTACGCAAGATGGTGCGACGGATGGATTCCGTCGGATGCGCCATGAACACGGGCATGATGTGTAGCGATCGCAGCAGCTCCATGACCTGATCGACAGACAAGCCCTCGGCCTTGAGTCGACCAATGGCATCGTCGACTCCGCCGGGCTGCGGGCGCTCGGCATCGTCCTGGAAGTACGCCCTACGCCGACGGATGCGATGAACCTGCTCAGCAAGATTGACCGCCTGAAACCAACTCGAGAAGGCTCTCTCGAGATCGCGAGCAAGATCCGGGGCGCGACCGGCGACCCGCGCTTCGAGCTCGGCGTCAGCAGAGGCATCGCCGCTTCGCCTTGCGATGGCGAGCGTACGGTAACGCTCCACCGTCTCGAACAGCTCTTCGCCGCCTTGATCGCGAAGCACCTCACCAACCAGCGCCCCGAGCATATGGACGTCGTCACGCAAGGCCGCGTGCTTGGGCGGAAACTTGAGATCGGTGCGGCTCACGTCGTGATTTTACACCCGGGCAACATCCTTAAACGAAAAGGCCGGAGGGGAAACCCCTCCGGCCCTGTTCGTTTCCACGCCGTGAACGGCGTCGGATGAAATCAACGGAACGAGTACGTGAAATCGATGCCGTAGCTCTTGCCCGCCGAGTCGTGGATGAACGACCCGCCGAACTCGGGTGCCGGAATGATTTCCTGCAGATACTCCTCGTCGGTCACGTTGCGACCCCAAGCCGTGAGGCTGAAGGTGCCGTTCGACACGCCGACGCGGGCATTGATCGAACGATACGGATCACGCTTCATCTTCGAGAACTCACCCTGACCGAAGCCGAAGTACGTGAAGAGGTTCGGCAGACGCTGCTTCTGCACCGGATGGAACCAGGTCTCGCCGACGAACGAGCCGTCGAGGCGAGCGTTGACCGTCCAGTTCGTCGTGATCGGGAACTTGACGTCGATGCCCGCGTTGCCGGTGTACTTCGGTGCGTAGGGAACCTCGCCACCCTTCGTGTACGGGCGACCGGTGTACTTGTCGATCTCGCCATCGGTCACCGCGTAGCCCGCGAAGAGCGACACGTTCTCGTTGACGTTCCAACGCGCATCGAGCTCGTAACCCTTGATCGACACTTCGTCGATATTGGTGACGACACGGAGCAGACCGAAGGGGCCCGCGAAGAAGTTGAAGAACTGCATGTCCTCCACCTTCGTTTGGAAGGCTGCGAAGTTCACGCTGATCGTGCGATCGGCAAAGAACGACTTGAAGCCCACCTCGGCCGCCTTCGACACTTCCTTGCGATAGAGATCGTTGACGTCGGTGATGTTGAGCGTCGCATTCGCACCGCAGGTCGGCGGAGCAAAGTCGGCGCCCAAGCACAACGTCGTACCACCCGCACGGCCATAAGCCGAGGCGATGGTCGCCGCACTACCCGAAGAGTTGAAGCCGCCGCTGCGGAAGCCATACCCGTACGAGGCGTAAACCGCGAAGTCCTCGGAGGTTTTCCAATTGGCCGACAGTTTCGGCTGCAACTGGCTGAAGCTCTTTGAACGGCTCGGGATACCCGCGGCTGCGAAGGCCGGATTCGCCGTGTAGGCAGGATTGATATATGGGTTCGAGAAGAAGCTGAAACCCACCGTCTGCGCGCGGCACGGGCCGGATGCGGCCGTTGCGGTCGAGCAGCGCGGCACATTGTTGTCGACCTCGCGGTCCTCGACGTCGTAACGCAGCGCGAGCGCGAGCTCGAGATTGTCATTCACGTCGTAGGCCACTTGACCGAAGGCTGCAAGGACGGTGCTCATGAAGTCATCGTCGTAGAGCAGGTCGGTCGGATTGAGACCCGAGGTCGGCACGAACGGCTGCGCCGTCACGCCACGACCGAGGTCGGAGCCCTGCGAGACCACCACGCGACGCTCGATGGCGGCGGCGTAGACACCCGCGACCCAACGCGGCGACTGGTCGCCCGCCGAAGTCAGACGAAGTTCGAGGCTCGTGTCCGTCTGGTCACGCTGCTGGTACTGATAGCCGTCGCAGCTCGTCGGCCCGTAGGGCGGCAGGAAGCCCGCTCCATTATTACCGGCCGGCGTCAGCCAAATGCTGGATGGAATGCCGAAGAACGGCGGGATATATCCCGGGTTCGAGAGTTTCGCATCGTTTGAACGCTGGCACGTCGCATCGAGCGAGTAAAGCAAGAACGCGCCGCTCGTACCGTCGGTGAGGAAGTAGTTGGTCTGGTCGTTGTGCGCGAGGTAGCTCGAGAACGTACCGAGCGAGGTCTCCCACTCACCCTTCACCGAGAAGTTGATATTTTCCTGTTCGTTCTTCGGCGCGATGTTGTTGATATAGCGGAAGGTGTGCGCGTTCGGATCCGCGTAGAACGCGGCACCCACGAACGGAGCGACGTCGGCCAACGCGATCGAGGCGTTGAAGTTGATGGCGCCCGCATTGATCGTGGAGTACTTCGCCTTCACGTCGACGTCACCACCGGCGAACGGGAACAGGAGTCGGGCCTGAAAGCCGGATTCCTCGAAGAAATCCACACAGTCGTCGCAACGGAGGTCGAGGTTATCCCACTGACCGTCGGTCGTACGCGTGTACGCTGAGATCGAGCCCCGAGCCGTGTCACCCACCGGCCCACCAAGGTAGAAGTTGCCCTTGAAGCTACCGAACTCGCCGCCGCCGAGGCCGATGTCGAACTCGACCGAGTCACTCGGCTTGCGTGTGGTGATGATCATGGCGCCGGCCAACGCGTTGCGGCCGTAGAGTGCGCCCTGAGGACCCTTCAAAATTTCGATCTGAGATACACCGGAGAGCTCTTGGTTGAGCGCGTTAGGGTTGGTCTGCAACACGCCGTCGATCACGAGCGCGAAGTTGGTCTCCGCATCGCGAGCGGTGTTGATGCCACGGATGTTGACCTGAAGATCACCGGCTTCCGCCGTCTGCACCTGCGACACACCAGCGGTCAGGGCGATGAAGTCTTGAGGACGCTCGATGCCAGCGTTCTTGATTTCGGTCTGGGTGAAGGCCGTGATCGTGACGGGGACGTCTTCGATGC
>JBIIHO010000292.1:0-2572 GCA_044235605.1 Steroidobacteraceae bacterium
GTGATCTGATTCGCACTAACCCTGGGGCTCACAAGCCGCCCTTGATGCCGCGTTTGGCGGGGTTAAGTCTCGTGCGGCCCTTGCTGCGTTCGAAACTCGAAGCGCAGTTGGCAAAGAAGGTACGCAAATCCCACTACCCTGCCCCTTACGCGATCATCGATCTGTGGGTTCGTCACGGTGGTCAAGGCTACAAGGCCTATTCGGCCGAGGCAGACTCCATCGCGGCGCTCGCCGCAACTCCGACGGCCCGTAATCTCATTCGCGTGTTCATGCTGCAGGACGCGCTCAAGTCTCAGGGAAAGGGTGCCGGCGGTACGCCTAAGAAAATTCATGTTGTCGGCGCGGGAGTCATGGGCGCGGACATCGCTGCGTGGTGCGCTTTCCGCGGCCTTGAAGTCACTCTACAAGATCGCGAGCAGCGGTTCGTCGACGCGGGTCTTGCGCGGGCGAACGAATTCTTTGACAAGCGGGTCAAAGACCCATCAAAACGAGCCGCAGTGGTTGCGCGGTTACGCGGCGATCTCGATGGCTCGGGAATCGCTGAGGCAGATGTCGTACTCGAGGCGATTATCGAAAACGCTGACGCCAAGCGTGCGCTTTATGCGTCAGTCGAACCGCGAATGAAACCCGGTGCAATCCTTGCCACGAATACCTCCTCGATTCCGCTCGATCAATTGGCAGCGGGTCTCACAGATCCCGGTCGACTCGTCGGACTGCATTTTTTCAATCCGGTCGCCCTGATGCCCTTGGTCGAGGTCGTTCATACCGCGGCAACCAAACCTGATTCGATCGCGCTGGCGACAGCGGTCGCCCGCAAAATCGACAAGCTCCCCTTGCCCTGTCGCAGCGCTCCAGGTTTTCTCGTCAATCGCGTATTGGTGCCGTACATGCAAGAAGCCATGTATGCGGCTCAAGATGGATTCAGCTTCGATGAGATTGACCGCGCTGCCACCGACTACGGTATGCCCGTCGGACCGGTCGAGCTCTCCGATATGGTGGGGCTCGATGTCTGCCGGCACGTGGGAAGCATCGTTGGCAACGCGCTCGGACGACCCGTGGCGGACACCTCAGCGCTCGATGTGCGCATTGCAGATCAAAAACTCGGTCGGAAGACTGGAGAAGGTTTCTATCGATGGGAAAAGGGCCGCGTGGTTCGTGATGCCAGCTCGGCCGCAGCGGTTCCGGGTGTTACGAAGCGTCCGGATCGAAGGTCACGCGAAGACCTTCAAGATCGTCTAATGCTCTCGCTGCTCAATGAATGTGTGGCCGTCCTACGCGAGGGCCTCGTCGAGTCGAAAGAGATGATCGATGCGGGCGTTATCTTTGGCAGTGGGTTCGCCCCGTTCCGCGGTGGCCCGCTGCAGGATGCGCGCACGAGGGGTGTGACAACCTGTATCGAACGCCTCGAGCAGCTCTCGACTCGTTATGGAGATCGGTTCAAGCCGGACGCCGGCTGGTCCCTATTGCGTTGAGACGCCACAGTAAACGCTCGAGAGCGAGCGGTTTATTGATAGGCGTCTCTGCCCACTGACGCCCCTCTCGAGCATCGTCGAGTGCAGCGAAAAGCGCTTCCGCCTGCACGGGTCGACTGCCGGTCGCCCATTCGCGTATCCGCGTGACCAGCCAGGTCTCGATGCAGGCGATTCGAAGCGCGAAGCCCTCTTTGCCCCAGGTTTCTGCGGTCTCGACCGGATCGAGAGTGCCCGCGAGTACTTGATCGAGCGCTCTCATCGTTTCGCGTTGCAGGTCCGCAATGGTTTCGGATTCCACCTGCAACGCAACAAACGGCCGCGGACCGATGGCGTCCATCACCGCTTTCCAGTCTGAGTTCTTGCCGCCGTGAGCGCGCAGCCAGTCTTCGAGCTCGGCACTCGGAGGAACAGGCACACCGACACGAGTGCATCGACTTTGAACGGTCGCAGGTAATCTCGAGGGCTCCCCAGTGACGAGCAGCAGCAACGAGCTGCCGGCGGGTTCTTCCAGGGTTTTGAGTAAGGCATTTGCAGCATTGCGATTGAGTCGATCTGCCGGTGTGATCACCGCCACTTTTCGTCCGCGCCCATGTCCGGTCAGGGCGAGCTCGGCGGCCATCTCACGCACTTGGTCGATCCGAATTTCTTTTGACTCCTCGATCGGACTAAGTCGCATCAGATCAGGCTGCTCACCGGATACCACGCGACGGCAATCGAGGCATTCTCCGCAAGGTTTGACGCCAGAGGGGGCTGAACAAAACAACCGAGCTGCGAGCCACGTTGCGAGCCACTCACCACCGAGGCCGGGATCGACCTGAATCAGGACGGCGTGCCCGAGCCGATCGTTCGTGATGGCTTCGCTCAAGGAGCGCTGGAGCCCGACCAGCCACGGGATCGCGGCGTTGAGCGGCAATATCGTCGAGGACGTAGTGTTTTCGCGCTCCGTCATGACCAAAGCCCCTGCAACTCGAAAAGCGCAGCGGATATCACGGTGTCGGCATTGGCAGAGGCATCGATGACCCGGTAGCGCTGCGAATCACGATGAGCAATTTCGAGGTAGGAGGCCCTGACGCGCTCAAAAAATTTCACAGTCTCGCTCT
>JBIIHO010000055.1:0-8653 GCA_044235605.1 Steroidobacteraceae bacterium
AGCAGAACCGTCCACCAGGTCTCCAAAATAAAAAACATACCGAATGCCCCAAGGACACCAAAGGCCACCATCTCAAGAAGCACCCGGTACGCGGGTAGTGCGAGTCCTGCGCCCTCGATCAGTCGCAGCAGCGGCCTGAGCTCTGGTCTCATCTCGATCCGACGCTCGAAAGGCGACAGCCTCGCGAGGTGCGGCCGCCTCAGTAGCTCCGGCTCACGTCGACGCCCACTGGGTTCGCCTCCAAACTCCTTCTCGAACTCCAGTCTCTGACGTCTCGATTCACCGAACAGACTGATACCGAAGGCCCGAAACAACAAAAACGTTGCGAGTAGTACCGCCAAAAAAAACAGAATCGGAAGAGTATTCATTGAGTAAGAACTCCCTAACCGATATCCGAAAAAATGGAAACCGGAAGATCCAGGCCACGTTTTCGGATACGATCGAAGAACTCCGGGACGATGCCAGTGGGATGAAATCGCCCGAGAACGTTCCCTTTTGTGTCTACTCCCGATCGCGTAAAAGCAAAGATCTCGGACATCACGATGGTGTCCGACTCCATGCCGTTAATTTCCTGAACGCTCGTGACGCGACGTCGACCGTCCTCGTGTCGCTCCATATGAATGATCACGTCGATCGCCGAAGAGATCTGTGAGCGCAAGGCCGCGATCGGGAACTGAACACCGCTCATCGCTACCATCGTTTCGATTCGGCTGAGCGCATCGCGACTGGAGTTCGCATGTACGGTTGTCAACGAGCCGTCATGACCGGTGTTCATGGCTTGGAGCATGTCGAGTGCCTCGGCACCACGCACCTCGCCGACCACGATTCGGTCTGGACGCATACGCAAGCTATTTCGTACGAGGTCGCGCTGAGTGATCTGTCCTTTCCCCTCGACATTGACCTGACGGGTCTCGAGGCGAACCACATGCGGCTGTCGTAACTGAAGCTCCGCGGAGTCCTCAATCGTGACGATCCGCTCGCGCTCCGGGATGAAGGAGGACATGACGTTCAGCAAGGTCGTCTTGCCGGACCCGGTACCTCCGGAGATCATCACGTTCAACCGGGCGAGGACGACGGACTTGAGTACGTCTACGATCGCGGGGCTAATGGATCCGAGACGAATCAAATCGTCCATCGTCAAGGTATCGCGCCCGAAACGACGAATCGACAGGACGGCACCGTCGATCGCGAGTGGCGGGATGATCGCATTGACTCGAGAGCCATCCTGCAGTCGCGCGTCGACCATCGGCATCGACTCATCGATTCGCCGACCGACCTTCGACACGATGCGATCGATGATGTTTAGAAGATGAGCGTCATCGTTGAAACGCACATCGGTCGATTCGATCTTTCCCGCTCTCTCGACGTAAACCTGATACGGACCATTCACTAGAATGTCCGATACCGTTGGGTCTGCGAGTAACGGCTCAAGAGGGCCGAGTCCCATCACCTCATCCTCGATCTGACGCACGACATGCCGTCGCTGCAGGAGGCTCAACGGTGCTGAGGCCTCGTTGATCAAACGGTTCGCGACTTCCCTAATTTGAGTGCGAACTCGACGCTCATCGACATTGCCGATCATCGACAGATCCATTGTCGAGAGGACGCGTGGCAGGATGATCTGCTTCCACTCCGCCTCGAGCGGACCCGGCAATGACTCGATCGGAGTGATCTCTCGGGAGCTCTCCAAGCGGGTCATCGCTCACCCCTCGAGAACGTGGCGAACACCCGTCGAACCGCGCTAACCGGTGCCACCGGCATCGCGCCGGTGAGCTGAGTCTCTAGGGCAATCAAGGCCTCAGTCAGTGGCGAGTGGCGATCGAGCTCCGCGAGGGGAACGCCTGAATCAAGACTGCGACGGACCAGCGGTCCATCTTCGGGAATCTTTGCAAATGGCGTAGCGCCGATAACTTTACTGATCATTGCGTCCTTCACGGGTGAGCGGGTTGAATATCTGTTGAGAATGATGCGCACCACCGACTCCGGTACGCCGACACTTTGAGTCAGCAGCTGGCGGAGGCGGGTCGCGAGCCGAACGTCGGTCAGACTCTGGCTGACCACCACTAGCACATGGTGCGAAGCACTGGCCGCCTCGATCGAGAGCGGGTCTAGCCAACGATTGGCAGCGATGAAAATAAACTCGTAGCGTTTCTGGCAGAGCGCGAGCACCCGGGAAAACTCGTTGGCATTTAGCGAGGGAGGAATCGCTCCGGTCGCGACGCTAGTTAGAAGATCCAAGCCACTGCTGTGTCGAACGACGTATCCTTCCAACGCCGTCATGTCGAGACTGTCGACATTCCTGATCGCCTCGACGATTCCGCGAGTCGAGTTCAATCCGAACATCGCTGCGAGCGGCGCGTAGATCAAATCGAGATCGATGAGTAAGGTTTTCCTCGACGCCTCCGCCACCAGATGCGCAAGCGAACCCGCAATGAGCGGGGCGCTCGTACCGCCTGATGCATCGAAAACGCTGACGACACACGCCTCTCGTTCGGATCGATCCGTCGTACGAACTTCCCGCAAGGCGCGTCTCACCGCGGATTGCAGCTCCGGAGTCGTCGGAGTCGAAGGAAGTAGATCGACGACGCCGATCCGAACAAGCAGACGCGTGGCTTCCGGCGAATTCAGATCTCCGCAAACCAGCACTCTCGGCCGATGGGCCTCGGGTAGCGCGTCGATAGCCTCGAGCAGCGACGACTGTCCGCTTCGGCAACAGACTAAAGCGAGATCAACTTCAGAAAACGCCCGCCGGAGGTTACCGTTTAAGGTCTCCGTCACTCGTAGCAAGGTTAGATGCCAGTCGCTCTCGTCCCGTAGCTGGTCTTCGATCCGATGCAGGTCCTCGGCAGAGGAGGCGAGTATCAGTATATTTTTCAATTGCATGGCAGCGGTACCGAAGAACCCGTTGCAGGCAAAACACCGAGGCTTTCGGCGGAGCTTGTGGAGCTGATATTCGTCGGTGCAAACGCACTGGTTATGAACGGAATGAATAGAGACACCGACACTCCTTCAAGACTGACGCGAACGAAACGAACCGAGGTGAACGCGGAAATCGGATCAACGGAAATCCCGCTCGCATCCAGATAATGGATTTTCACGTTGTTGACTGTGGCGCCGGGAATGGCGGCACCCTTCGCTGCGGAGTCTTGGAACAAGGCCGCCTCGACGATTAACGGTGATCCCGGTGGACATACCGCAGCGAGCCTGGCGGCACGCCGTACACCCTCCTCGAGTGTCATGCGCAAATACACGATGCGCGACAGATCGAGTACACCGAAGATCACGACCAGCAAGGTCGCAACCACAATCGCAAACTCGACTGCGGCTGTTCCACGAATCCGATGATTCATAGCGCCCTCATGACGGCCCGCGGCCGAAGCTTGAGCGCGCTGATATCGAGATCATCACCAAAACCGAAGACGGGCAGGACGCCGGCGATCATGGGTCGGTAGGTGTAATCCGCCGAAAGCGTCACGAGACCGCTTGAACTCACTTCAATGAAAAGATCACCGGCAGTGAGCTCGGGCACGGCTAAGGGGTCTTGTCCGGTCGTCACGGTTCGTCCGTACAGCACCAAACTAATCGCTTGCTGACGGACTTCCGTCGTGAGGACGGGAATGCCAGTCGAGCCCTGATACGCGTTATCTGCAACGAAGCGCGCGCCAGCTTGTACGCGATGCGACAGGCGAGAGTATTGAATGAACGCGCGACCGAGCTCGGCGACCGGCGTCAGCAACAATAGAACGATCGGCAATGTAATCGCCATCTCGACGGCTGCGATGCCGAGAATTCTCGAAGAGGGTCTCATGAGTCGCTACTGCTCGGGTCGCGGAACAACTGGATCACGTAGGGTCCGCCGTCTCCCGGATTGGGCCCCGGCGTCCCGATCGCCTCGCAATCGGGCAGAAACTCGCCGAACAATTGCGATTCGGATCCGCTTCCGGTCATTTCTTGAAGCAAGAAGAAACAGCCGGCGCCGCGTAAGGTCACTTCGCCACTATCGGACTCCGAGCAGTTCGCGATCGGTACCGCGACCTCTCGACGTAACGGAACGCCGCCGCCAAGAGCAGGTAGCGGCGGACTGTCGTAGGATCCAGACGCCAGGCGATTGAGATAATCGGTGCGGTTGGGAGAGGCGACGTCCGTACCCCAAACAATCACCTGAGAACCCTGCCGAAGAACGCCGTCACTACCAAGCGTGATGGCCGGTGTGGGCGGCTGTCCGGTCCCCTTCCAAAGGACATCCGGCGGGAAATTTACGGCTGTCAGATTCGAAGCGTATTTGTTAAATCGCGTGTTGATCCCTTGTGCAACCGGACCCACATTCTCGCCCGATTTAACGCCATACCTCTTGCTCAGATCCAAACAAGAATTGAAACCACCTGCAAAACCAATACGTAGGTTGTCCCCACCTGAGCCGAGCAAGGTCAAAAGAAAAAAATCTCCGTTTGCTTTGATCCCACTAAACTTCTGCTTGCCTTTCAAAACATAGACCTGTCCCGGCACGAAGCCGAAGTTCGGTTTTTCTTCGGTACCACAGACCGCAATCGGCAATACACTGCACACCTCGGCGAGCGGCGCACTCGGCCCCGCCACAGCACTCGCCGATACCTCGAGCGTGCTGAAACCCAATGCTTGAGCGAGGCTTGCGCCCGTTACGATGTCATCAAGAAACACCCGGACATACCGAACTGAGCCCGGCTGGTTCGAGTCGAACGGGATCACCGACGAGTACCGAATATCGATATCGCTGCAACTCACCGGCGACGGCAGTGACACCGCAAGTTCCTTGAAGCCTTGAGCATTGGCGATCAACGACTGACGGGCCGCCTCGCATGCCGCCGTGGTACTGCCCGTCTCATCTAAGCGCTGAGCGGCTGCGAGGGCCATCGCATCGGCGACGCTCTGGAGTCGAGCCTTCATATATCCGAGACGGCTCGCATCGAGCGCAAGCCCGGCGATGCCGATCAGCGCCGACGCCGCGATCACTACGAGGAGCAAGACGCTCCCCCGCTCCCGACGTCTGCGATATAGCGCGTGCGATCGCATATCACTTCCCGGTAATCGCACCGAACAGCGATTCGAAGAAACCTGGCTTCGAGGCGCCCTCAGCGCTGCGCTGCCGCAAAGCCTTAACCGACGCGGCGGATACTTCGGAGTCCGTTCCTTGAGGTACGGCGGTACCATTTCGGTCGCTGGCTGCAGCGTCTTCGATCTGTGCCGCTATTACGGCGCGCACATTTCGACCATCCGCCAATTGTGGCTCGGTCGTTGCACACCCTACCGTCAGGACAGGCATCCCTATGCAAAGGGCAATCACTTTGAAAATGTTCTGGCATTTCACGGCTTAGCCTCCGGGGTGAGTCGACCCAACATGAAGAAGTCCCAATCGGTGGGCTCCTGATAACGATCCGTCGGCAATTCGAGACGCTTGGGATCGACCGGGCGCGCGAGACGCGGGGTCACCAAGATCACGAGCTCCGTATTGCCCTTCAGAAAATCCTGGCTACGAAAAAGCGCGCCGAGGATGGGCATCGACCCGAGACCGGGGAACTTCGTGACGATCGATCGAACGTTATCGCTGAAGAGTCCGGCGAGCGCGATCGTTTGACCATCCGCCAATTCAACTGTGCCGGTGGCATTGCGACGGGTGAGCGACGGCACAACAAACGTTGAACTCGTCTGGCTCGGGTTTAGAACGACGGATGTCGCGTTCGAAATTTCGCTGACCGAGACCTCGAGCTTGGTGTTAATTCGATCACCCGCCAAGACGACAGGTAATACCTTGAGCGAGATACCGAAATCTTTGAACTCGATGGTGACGTTTCGGTCGCCCTGCGGCACCGGAACGGGGAACTCACCGCCCGAAAGAAAGGTGGCTTCCTGTCCCGTCAGCGTCGTGAGCGTCGGCTCCGCCAGAATTTTCGCAAGCCCCTGCTCTTTCGCAGCATCGAGCGCCAAGTTGAACGCGAAGCTGTCTGACAAGTAACTCGTGAAGATTCCCTGGTTCGGAATCACGAGCGTATTGGGCGCAAACTCATCGAATGTCGGACTGAGAATGCTGCCGCCGATCGTGCCCAGTGTCGGCGCGCGCAGACCAGTATTGCCGATGAGTGCATCTGGAAACGACGCACCCCCATTGACGCCACCGCTACTCCAATTGCCCCGTACACCGAAGGCATTGAATCGAGCGTTCATGCGTTTGAGTTCGGATCGCGCGACCTCCGCCACGCGGACCTCGACCATCACCTGTTGTGCACCCGCGACCTGCATCAAATTGATGACATCGCCTGCCCCGCCCTCTCGGCGGCCCGCACCCTCGTCACCACCGGCCTTTCGGCCTGTCCCGACGCGCGCGAGATAACTTTCCGCCACTCTGAGCGCCGTCGTCATCGCGGTCGCGCTTGGCACCGCGCCGGAGAGCACGATCGATCGCTGCGCCGACGACACCTCGATCGACTGATTCGGGATCAATCTGAAAAGACGCGCTCGCAGACTCTCGAGATCGTGCGTCACCTCAACTTCTAGGGTCGATCGCTTACCAGAATTGCGATCCCACACGACAACATTCGTAATCCCGATATCTTTGCCCAGGAGGTAGTACTCGGTGGGGCTTAGCACCACGATATCGGCGACGCTCGGATCGGCCACGGAGACGCGTTTCGCCGGTTGCGGCAACGTCAGCGTGCGTGACTGAAATACAGTAAGGGTTATTTTCTCGCTGGCCGGATCTGCAAGGCCGAAGTTCGCAGACAACCCCAGTACCGAAACGACAACGGAAATAATGACATTGCGCATGTGAAGACTCCTTACTCGGATACACCGGTACTGATCGTCGTGCCGCGAATGAGCGTCACGGTTTGTCGGGGCTTGGGCGGTCGACCGGCTTCGGCAAACTTGGCGAGCGAAAACCCCGCCTCGATCACCTGTGGCGTTTCTTTGGCTACCGCGTCGGGATCCAGTGCGCCCGTCGGCGTCGGTGACATCGGATTACGGAGCGAGAGCTGAATGACGCCCCGCTGGCGCGCAACAGCGATTTTCTCCGCGTCGGCTGGCGTCACTTCGAGTGTCACGGCGCGACCGACGACGGGCCCATCCGAGGTCGCATCAGAGCGCTGATCAACAGCCAATACCCGGACGTCGCGGACAATCGTTTCCGCAGTCGTGGACCCGTCGTTACTGAAAGTCGAAATCACGTCGACCCGGTTTTCCGGGAGGACGAACCCGCCGACGCCGATCACATCGTCCACTCGTATCGCGACGGCGCGCATACCCGGCTTGAGTACAGCCGCCAGCGCACTACCGCCTGCGTATTCAGACAGCCGCCTTGCCACCAGCACCTCGCCGGCGTAGAGCGGCGAGCGCGAGACCTGGCCAATCACCTCCGCGACGTCCCGAAAAGCGTCGGCGGGCGAACCCTCTGTTGAGGTTCTGACTGTGCGCAGATCCTCGCGCTCGATGCGTTTACCCATCGGCACATCGCGCGCCGCGACGACGACCGAGGTCAGGTTCTTGCTCGCGGCCTCGACGGCATCAACGCGGGACTTCATCCAAGCTGTCGCCAAGGTCGCCGCAATCAGTGCGAACGCAATCGCCGCGGCAATGAGCCAAAGATTTTTTCGAGTTTCGTAGTTCATGGAATCCTCATGTGACCATCACGGTCGCGACCGTGGATGCGGCGATCGCCACCGCGTAAGGAATGTGAGTCACCCCTCGACTGAAGCAGAGGTAACCGAGTGCCAGTACCGCGCCGCACAACGCAATTGCGGCGAGCGCGATCAGGAGCTGCGATAAGGACCACCACACCGACGTTGCCGCAATGAGCTTGACGTCACCCGCGCTCATGCCCCGTATCACGTACATCGGCATACAGGCGAGTCCACCCAGTGTCCCACTCGCGAGTCCGCTCCAGATCTGACCGGCACCGAGCTCGTAGACTCCACCGATCAGTCCAACTGCCGCGATTCCGAGACAGAGTACGTTCGGAATACGTCGCTCGCGCCAATCGAACACAGCAGCCGCTACGACCGCAGGAACGAGAGCGATCATTTGCATAAAAGAAATCGAAGACATAGGTGATACGCTAAAGGACACTCGATCGACGCTCCGAGAGGAGCGCCGATCGAGACATTCACCACTCTGAAATCAAGTGATCGATCCGCCCAGGCCTGTCACCAAGTCACCAAGTTTATCGGAAGCGGCAGTTCCGATATCTCCGAACACCGTTATAAGACCCGCCACGATCAACCCCGCCACCACGGCGTACTCCACCGCAGCAAGACCGCGCTCATCGGCAATGAACCGATAAAAGAACTTTTGAATAGACTTCATTTTTCATCTCCTAGAATTTCAGGGATGTCGATGACGACGCCATCGACGGAGCCACTCTAGGACGCTGCGCATCGATCGCCCTGTGCGGTCACGCACGGTTTTTGTTTTTTTAATTGAGGTCTCTCACCGTGCTTGAGACGACTGAAAGCCATGGCGGTGCACTCCGATACTCCATCGGTCTTCAATCGAACTAACCGGAGAATGATGATGAAAAAACTTTCGATACCCGATCAGCTGAGCGATCTGGAGGACGTCGTACGCGGTTTCATGCGACGACCGTTCTTCTATGACTCGCAGATGCCTGAAATTCGCATGGATGTAC
>JBIIHO010000293.1:0-2552 GCA_044235605.1 Steroidobacteraceae bacterium
CCTCACTCTCCAAAAAAGCGCCCTTGGACACCCTTTCGCTCCTCCCCGAGTTCCGTCCAAGCCCTCCCGATGAACCCCTGATGAACCTCCACCAGTCATCACTCCGCATTCGCGGGGTCCTACACCTGCTTCATGAGGCGCTTCAGAGCGGCAACGGTATTTCCCCGAGTCATGCCGCCGCTGTCTGCGCTCTTATAAAAAACGCTGAGGCGGATCTGACGGAGATGGACCACTCGATCGACGAGCTGGTCGACGCGCATCTAGGGCGCACCAAGCGCTGACCGCCTCCGATCGGCGGGATCGGGTAGTCTGCGCGGATGGCCAGACTCTCCCGACCCTCGTTGATGGCGATCCTTGCCCTAACGGCCGCGGGCCTACTAGCGTGGTTTTTCCGGGGCGCTATCGCAGAGCGATTGATCCAAAGAACCGTCGAGCGAACGGCGGCCACGTCGGATCCGGCTCAAGGACTGCCGGATGGTCTCCATGTCGGCCTGTGCGGCACCGGCTCTCCGATGACCGACCCTCGGCATAGCGGCCCCTGCACGGCCGTGCTCGCGGGCGACCGGCTTTTTATCGTGGATGCGGGTCCAGGCAGCGCCGCAACCCTCAATCGCATGCTGCTGAACCCGGGTCGGGTCGAGGCGGTGTTGCTGACCCACTTTCACGGCGACCATGTCGGCGGCCTGGGAGATCTTGCCCTGCAACGCTGGGTCGCCGCCTCTGCGGAGTCACCTCTCGAGGTGCATGGCCCAACCGGGGTCAAAGCCGTGGTCGAGGGCATCACCCTCGCCTACGGCTCGGATAACGATTATCGAATCGCTCATCACGGCGAACGAATCGTTCCAGCAGGCGGACGAGGCCTCTCCGCCAAAGAGTTTTCGACGGGCCAGGACGACCGAACAGTCATCGTCGATTCGCCTACCCTAAAAATCACAGCGTTTCTCGTCGATCACGGTCCGGTGAAGCCCGCAGTGGGTTATCGCTTCGACTACAAGGGTCGCAGCGTCGTCATCAGCGGCGACACTCGGGCGAGTGCCGCAGTCGAGCGTGAATCAAAGAATGTCGATTTGTTGATCCATGAGGGACTATCGCCTCGGCTCGTCGCCTTGATGGAAAGTGGCTTTGCTCGCCATGCGCGAACTGCGTATGCACAAGTCATGGCCGATATCCGTAACTACCACACCTCGCCCGAACAAGCGGCCGAGATTGCGCAACGAGCAGGGGTGCGGATGCTCGTGTTCAACCACATCGTTCCGCCCCTACCCAGCCGACTGCTGGATGCGAGATTTTTGGGTGACGCAAGCTCGCGGTACGACGGGCCGATCCGCGTCGGGGTCGATGGCGACTGGTTTTCCCTGCCATCGGGCTCGACGACCATCGAGGTTGACTCGCGGCCGTGAGCGTCTTTCGTGCACAGATCGGACGCCACGTCGCCCGTTTTTTGACGAGCGAAAAGCGGCTCGGACTGCAGCGTGATCTGAGGGCTTTGGGACGCCGCATCTCGCGTCGACCCGCGACGGTACATTACTTTCACCAGTTCGATGATCCGTACAGCGAACTCGCAGCCACACAACTCGACCGACTGCGAAACGACTACTCGATCACCATTGAGTGTCACTCAGTGCCGCACCCCGATATCTCCGCAGCGCCCCAAGCCGAGGCGCTTCGCCACTGGTCGAGACGAGATGTCGCAGTCCTCGAGAAACAGCTGGGTCTCGCGCCTCCGAACGGCGGTACTCCGCCGGCGGGACTGCGCTCAGATGCCGAATCACTCGAGCGAGGTCGCGTGCTGCGTGACCGTCTCGGCCATTACCTTGGTGCCACCTTTTACTTTGAGGGTGAGTGGTACTGGGGTATCGATCGACTTCATTATCTTGAATCGCGATGGATCGAATCGGGACTCGCTTTACCGGGACGATCGCCGCAGCCGATCACTCCCCCAAAGCTGCGATTCGTTCCCGTCGATGATCTGCGCACGGCCGAACAGCCTGCTCCGACCGTAGAGTTTTTCTGCTCACTGCGCAGTCCTTACACATGGCTCGCCGTCGATCGAATTCGACAGCTCGCAAAACACTATCGTGCGACGCTCGAACTTAAGTTCGTTCTGCCGATGGTGATGCGCGGTCTGCCCATTCCGACCGCGAAGAGGTTCTATATCTTGGCCGACGCCAAACGCGAGGCAACGCGATTAGGGCTGCCCTTCGGCGATATCGCCGATCCCGTTGGTAAACCTGCTGAAAGAGGACTCGCCGTACTGCATCAGGCGATTCAGCTTGGCGTCGGCGAAGCGTTTCTGGAATCTTTTCTGCGCGGCGTTTTCGCAGAGGGCATCGATGCGGGCAGCACACGAGGTCTCGATCTCATCGCGCGGCGCGTCGGCATCGATCACTCGACAGTAGCCGCCGCCTTGTCGGACGAATCGTGGCGAGGAGTCGCCGAAAACCATCGCAATGAACTTTTATCGTCGGGGCTGTGGGGCGTGCCGAGTTTTCGCGTGTCGGGTTTGCCCGCCTATTGGGGACAAGATAGGCTCTGGTGCCTCGAGAATGACT
>JBIIHO010000056.1:0-8564 GCA_044235605.1 Steroidobacteraceae bacterium
AGACGCGCGCAAGTTTGGCGACCGTCGCGAACTCTCCTGCCGTGTCGCCTCTGGCGAATCCGGCGGCGACGACCTGTGCGACCTCGTGAACCGAGGCGCCGGTCCAAAGACCATAACTGCGCGCATCGAGGTCCAGCATTCCACCGATGACGGGATACGCAAACATCGCGATCGTCCCGAACAGCGTGACCGTCGCTAGGGCGTAGGCGACGGCTTCCTCATCGTCGCGGACGACCGTGTTCGCCGCGACGATTGCCGAGGCGCCGCAGATGCCTGTGCCCGCAGCGATCAGTGTGGCAAGCCCTTGGCGAACACCGAGGCGGGCGCCGAGCCACTGCGTCAGAAAGAACGTTCCGAGCAGCGCGAAGGCCAGAATGGCCAGACCTGCCATGCCGATCCCCAAGATTTCCGCGAGGGTGACCTGCAAGCCGAGCAATACAATTCCTGTGCGCAGCGGAGTTCGCAGGCACATGGCGATTCCGGCGCGGGCGATCTCGGGTCGGCCGATGGTGTTTCGGAGAGCCATGCCGATCACGATCGCCAGCATCAGTGGGCTGATCTTCGATAGCCCCGGCAGCTCGAGAGCCCGGACCCCGAAGGCGGCAGCCGCCACCCCAGTCGCGAGCAGTAGGCCAGGCAGCTGAGTTGCCAGGGCGGAGGGGGTGGAGGGGGGCGAGGATGGGGCGGCCATGCTTGGGAGGATCCGGGGTGGGGGGTGGCTCGATCTGTTGCGGGGTCACAACAGTCATTTTGGAGCAGGATCAACACTATAGCGTGTGAAATTGTAGTGTTGCAGTCGATATTCGGTGTTAGACTCCCGGGCGATCGTTGCCTTTCCGTCTGCATCTCTGGGCGTCCTAACGCCGGTCTGCATTGCTGAATCGACATCGATCAGGAGGCCCCGGTGGGCTGTCGTTGTCGAAAGGCAGGACATCAACCGAGGCGATGTTGTTAGTTAAGTTAGAGAGTGTTTCCAGAGATGGCAAAAATTTACGTAGGCAATCTGCCTTTTACCGCTGATGAAGCGGCAGTCCGCGCGCTGTTCGCACAGCATGGCGAAGTGACTTCGGTCGCTCTTCCGGTCGATCGTGACACCGGTCGTCCGCGCGGTTTCGGCTTTGTTGAAATGGGTCAGGATGACGCGGCTCGCGCCATTCAAGCCCTCAACGGCTACTCGATGGGCGGTCGCCCGCTGCGCGTTAACGAAGCGCAGGATCGTCCCCGTACGGGCGGCGGTGGCGGCGGTCGTCCGGGTGGCTTCCGCGGCGGCGGCGGTGGTGGCGGTGGCTACCGTGGCGGCGGCGGGGGCGGTGGTGGCGGCGGCGGTCGCTGGTAAAGCGCGCTGACGTTCACCGCAACTCGGTCGAACAAAAAAGGCCCGGTTAATCACCGGGCCTTTTTCTTTTTGTACGATTCGTTTTTGAAAGTCGATGATCGAGTTACTTGGCGTCCGGTGTCACGCGTACGAGCTGTTTACCGAGATTGCGCCCCTCGAAGAGCCGGATCAGGGCGGCGGGCATTTGCTCGAGGCCTTCGAGAATATCCTCTTGATAGTGCAGCTTGCCCGCGGCGATCCAATTGGCCAGTTGCGCTTCGGCATGCTCGAATCGCTCACTCATTTCATAAATGAAAAAAGCTTCCATACGCGCCATTTTTTTGAAGATGGCGAAGGCATTTTTGAGCGCATAGGGCTGCTCGATGCCGTCAATGTATTGGGAGATCGCTCCGCAGAGTACGACTCGAGCATGTCTGCGGAGGTGCGCGAGCCCGGCATCGAGAATCATGCCGCCTACGTTATCGAAGAAGACATCGATTCCGTTCGGAAACAGTTCGCCGATACGCTGTTCGACATTTTCCGACTTGTAGTTGATGGCTGCGCGGTAACCGAGTGCGTCCGTCAGCACACTGTATTTCTCGGGCGAGCCTGCGATACCGACGGCTTCAGCGCCGAGATTGCGCGCGATCTGTCCCACATTGGAGCCGACGCCGCCCGCAGCGCCTGAGACGAGTACCTGATCGCCGGCTTTCACTGCACCGACATCGACGAGTCCGAGATAGGACGTGAAGCCGGTGAGGCCGAGCACACCGAGCGCTGTGGAAACCGGGACGACGCGTTGGCGTACCTTGAACATGAGGTAATAGGGCGAGCCGTCGGCGATGGCATAGCGCTGCCAGCCCATTTTGCCGTGGACAATCTCGCCGACTCGCCAATCGGGGTGCCGAGATTCGACGATTCGTCCGACGCCGCGCCCGTGCATGACATCACCGATTTCGAGCGGGCGCTCGAATTTTTCGGTGTTCAGCATGTAGCCACGCATCACTGCCGCCACGCCGAGATAGAGCACCTCGATACGGAACTCACCTTCGGCGAGCGGGCGTAGTGGTGTCTCGACCAGTCTGAAGTCGCTTTCGCGAACGGCACCGATCGGGCGTGCGGCCAGCACCCACTGTATGTTTGTCGTCAACGCACGCCGCCTCTCGTCTTCGAGAACCGGCGGCAATTGTAGGCGCAAACCGTAGTCCTCCGGGTACACTCAAGGGCATGAGTGCCTCAGGGGCTGTCATTCGCCGCGGTTATCTCGATGGTCCGTCGGGTCAGATCCATTATCGTCGGTGCATGGGGCGAGATGCCGGAGGCGGGCCGGGTGAGCCACTCGTGTTGCTCCATCAATCGCCGTTGTCCTCGACTCAGTTCGAAGCGGTCATGCCGGCACTCGCTGCGGCGGGCTTCGATGCGCTGGCACTCGATATGCCGGGTTTTGGGATGTCGGATGTTGCCGCAGAGGGCGCAACGCTCGAAGATTTCGCGAGCATCATTTCTGCAGGTCTGAGTGCGATGGGTTGGAACAGCGCGCACCTCGTCGGTCATCACACCGGCGCGGTGCTCGGTGCCGTGTTCGCAGCGGCACACCCGCAGGCTGTACGTAGGCTCGTGCTCAATGGCTTCCCGCTGCTTGGCAAGGCCGAGCGAGATCACTTTGCGACATTTTACTTCGGGCCGAAAGACCCCAAGCCCGACGGGTCTCATCTGCTCATCGCTTGGGAAAATCGGCTGCGATCGACTCCAGGCTGGAGTGATCTTCGTTTGATGCATCGTTATACGGTCGAGGCCTTACACCGAGACGGTAGTAACTGGCGGGCTTTTCCACTTGTGATCTCCGCCGATCTCGAGACCGTACTGAAGCGCATCCAAGTGCCGACGCTGATGTTCACCAATACCGGTGAGGATTTGCATGCTGCGACCCAGCGAGCGCACGGTCTACGCCCTGATTTCTTTGCCTATGCCGAGTTGCAAGGCGGGTCGCACGACATCATCGACGAGCAACCCGAAAATTGGGTTCGGGAGATCGTGCGTTACTTGCGCGCCTGATTGCGTCGATCTGTGACCGAGTCGATCAGGCTCGTTGCAGGCCAGGACGACCGTCCTCAATCACGAACCGCGCAAGCGACTGAGCGGTCGCTTCAGGTTCGCGCACGGAGGCGTAACCGATGAGTTCCGCTTCGAGTTTGGCGGGCGTCAGCGTGAGCCTTGCGTAGCCGCGACAAGCGCCACTGGCAAAGAATACGTCTGACGCATCGGTCTGGTTGTATGCGTCGATGACTTTCTGGGGCGGTGGCCCGGAGGTGATCGACGTGGTGACGATTTCGCTTGCGATGAGCGGTGAGTCGGAACTATGCGAGACGATGCGTTGATCCGCCACGATAAAGGCATGGATATCGCCGCCCAGCATCACTGGATTTTTACAGCGACTCTCGGCGACCGACTCGAGCATGCGCCGACGCGCAGCCGGATAGCCTGCCCAACTGTCGCTCCAGTGTTGTTGCCGTGGACCCGGATCCTCATCGACCAAGGTCATCACGACGCCCTGTGCGATGAAGTTCCAGCGCGCTTTCGAGGCGCGCAGTTGTCCGTCGATCCAGCGCTCTTGGGTGGCGCCGAGAATGCTCCGCGATTCGTCGTTCCAACTTGGGCAGCTGTCAACATAAACGCGCGAGCCTCCGCCTCGTCGCGGAGGCGTCGGGCAGACTTGTGGTGAGCGGTATTGCCGCTCGTCGAGCATATGGATGGCCAAGAGATCGCCGAGCGTCCGCGTCATGTAAAGCTGCATGTCATTACCACGCGGCAGCGCCGAGCGTGGCAGCGGCATGTGTTCCCAATACGCTTGGTAGGCTGCGGCGCGACGAGCGGCGAATCCCTCTTGGGCATCCGGATGTTCGGCGAGTAGGCCTGCGTAATCGTTATCGACTTCGTGATCATCGTGAGTGACGAGCCAAGGGCAATGTGCGTGCGCTGCGCGCAGGACGGGGTCGCTGCGATACCACGCGTAACGAAGCCGATAATCATTGAGCGTCTTACACTCACCGGTGTCGTGCTTGCGTACGGGTGAGCCTGTATTGCCCTCGTAGATGTAATCGCCCACGTGAACGATGAGATCGGTGCCGCGCTCCATCATGTGCGAGTAGGCGTGGTAATACCCTTGCTCGTAGTGCTGGCAACTGGCGACGGCAATTTGCAATGGCGTCTGTCGCTCGCCGAGCGGTGAGGTCCAGGTTCGACCGACGGGGCTCAGATAGTCACCGGCCCTAAAGCGATAAAAGTAGTCGCGGCCGGGCGCGAGGCCTCGAACTTCGAGATGAACGGAATGCGCATAGCGCGCCTCGGCTCGCGTGACGCCCGATTGCACGACCTTCGCGAAGTTGAGGTCTTCGGCAATTTCGTAGCGGACGGCGAGGTCATCGTCGCCGTGATGTGCTTCGGGGTCGGTCGGCTGTGTGGCGAGTCGCGTCCAAAGCACCACGCCATCGCTGACGGGGTAGCCCGAAGCCACCCCAAGAACGAAGGGGTCGCTCTTGAAAGTCGGCCGCCGCAGCGACTGCTGGGTGGCGCCCCATGCGGGTATTCCGATTGAGGAGCCGGCCAGCGCAGCCGAGTAGAGCGCGGCAGAGAGAAAATCACGACGATCCGTCATGACTGCGAAGTGTAGTCGTTAGCGTGTTAATTTTTGTGACGAGTTCACGGGAGAATGTCGATGTCTCAGCCCGCCGCTCCCCTCGATCCTATGACTCCGCGACAGGATGGACGACCGGTCGTTTGCGAGCCGCTTGCCGGGGTTACGTTAGCGGCAGCCGATCTCGAGCTGTGTCGTCGTTTTTACGGCGGGGCCCTCGATCTTCGAGTCGATAGAGTGCGGTGGTCCGGTGAGGGCGCGCAGCAACTCTCACGTCACTGGGGAATCGCATCTCCCGATGATCTCGATCTGTTGCTGACGACGCGGCCGGGGCTTCCTGACGCCATCACTTTGCGTATCGTACGCATCGCAGCGGATCGGCCGCCGTCGCGGCCAGGTCTCGACTGTCGATTCGATGGTCCGCTCGGTTTAGGCGTTCCGGTGAGGGGTCTCGCGCAACGGCACGCGATCGTCGAGGCCTACGGATTCAAAGCCAATGCCGGCATCACCACGATGACGTTTCCGCGACCCGACGGCACGACCTACGACATCGGTGAGACGCAATGGATCGCGCCCGATGACCTGATGGTCCCGGGTGTCGACCGTGCGCACTTGCATCCGGTTGGATCGATCGATGCGGCTTTCGGCATCGGTGGTCCTATTTATTCGAGCGCCCTCGTGAGCGATACCGATCGACACGGCGAATTCCTCGACGGAGTGCTCGGCTACGAACTGCGTCGGGAGTTCACCTTCGAGAGTGAGGGGCCGCAGGGTGGCATGAAGCTCGCGAAAGGTATTCGGGTTAGGTTTCAACAATGGTTTGCGCCGGGCTCGCGGACGGGTTATCTCGTCATCATGCAGTTGCTGTCCGGCAGTCTCCGTGCACCCAATGGTCTTGGCTTAAAGAACCGAGGGATCGGTCTCTGGTCGTTCCCGACCGTCAAGTTTGACGAAGTGCGAGATCGCGTGGCTCGTCTTGCGGTGCCCGTACTGAGCCCACCTGCGGAGCTCGAGGTGCCGGGAGTCGGACGTCAGCGCTCCATGGTGATCGCCACCCCCGATGGTTTCCCCATTGAGATCGTCCAATGCTGATTCGTGCAGGGCTCGCCGTATTGCTGTTGTCGCTCGGAGCGTGCACGACGCCCGATATTCTTGATTGTCGTGCCGCCAATGGCCTTACGCCCGATTGTCGTTTTCAGAATCCGGAGGACTTCGCCAAGAGTCCGAGCGGTATCGCGCTCATCGTCAGCGAAATGGGGCAGGGCAGTCTCGAGTCGCGTGCCGGACGGCTCGTCGCTTACGTCCCGAACGTCGAGAGCGGTCGTGGTGATATCCGCGTGCTGTGGCCGAGAGCGTCGAAGCCATCGATGGTGACGTCCCCTGCGCCGGATACGGCGGCACTCGGCGATCCCAGTTGCCCGGCGCTCGGCGCAGATCGCTTCGTTCCGCATGGCATCAATGCGAGACGTCTCGATGACGGTCGACACGTGTTGTACGTCGTCAATCACGGAGCCCGAGAGTCGATCGAGATTTTCGAAATCTTTGATGATGGTCGAGAGATTGCCCTCGAGTCGCGGGGCTGCGTGCTCGCGCCAGCCGATGCCACGACGAACGACGTTGTCGTGCTCAGCGATGGTGGCTTTCGGGTTTCCGACAGTTTTCGTCGGAGCGAGAACACCATCGTTTCGGGCTTGCGTATGCGCTACGGCTCGCATCAACCGGGTTTCGCCTGGGAGTGGCGACCGGGTCGAGGTTACTCGCGTATCGCAGGTAGCGAGACCGCCTATGCCAATGGCATCGAGTCCTCGCCAGACGGGCGCTTTGTCTATCTCAACGGCTATTTTGAAAACGCACTCATCAAGGTCGACACCGAGACCGGCCGGCGCGTGGGCGAGGTGTCGGTGTCGGGGCCGGACAATGTCACCTGGACCGATGACGGAATGCTGCTCGTCGCCTCGCATCATGCAGGCACCTTCGATCTGCTCAAATGTCTCGGCATCGAGCGCGGCAATTGCGGCTTTCGATTTCAGATCGTCGAAGTGAATCCCGAGACGCTGGCGTCGCGCGTCATCCTCGATCAGCAAGGTCCGCCGATCGGTGCGGTGACGGTCGCGCTGCCGTTTCAGGGTCGGCTGTATCTTGGCGCCTTCGCTGGTGACCGTATTGCGTGGCGCTGATCGCGTGGCGTTGACGCCGTCGATGCGCGATCGGGACGAGGGGTATGTCACCGAGCTCTCGTACACGCTCGGGTACTACCCCGAACTCAACCCGCGTCGGATTAATGAAACGCTGATCGCTGCAGGGCTCGAACCCGTCCCGATACGTCGTGCCTGCGAATTGGGCTTTGGTCGGGGCTTGAGTCTTGCGATCCATGCCATTGCAGGTGATGTCGCGTGGTGGGGAAACGATTTTCTGCCGCAGCACGTCGAAGAGGTCGAAACGCTCACTCGCGGACTCACGGACCGCCTTCATATATCGGCAGAAACCTTCGCGGAGTTCTGCGCCCGCGACGATTTGCCCGAGTTCGACTTCATCGCACTACACGGCGTGTGGAGCTGGATCTCTGAGAATAATCGGCAAATCATCAAAGCGTTCATCGATCGAAAACTGGCGCCGGGCGGTGTTCTCTATCTGTCCTACAACTCGCGTAAGGGTTGGGCATCGGTATTGCCCCTTCGAGAATTTCTCGTTAAGGAGGCGGCAAAACCGGAGCTTACATCGCGAGCCTTGGCCGATCGTATCGAGGCCGCCCTCGTCGCGGCGCAGCAAGTGGTTGCTCGCGGCCTTCTGCCAGCGCGAGACGATCCTGCATTCGAAAAGCATTTGCGCAAAATTCGTCATCAAGCGAAGCCGTATCTCGCCCACGAATATTTCAATCGGGATTGGGCGTTGTTCGACGAGGCTGATCTGTCTGCCACATTCGGACCGCTCGGGCTCGCCTATGTGACTCAGGCGAACGGCGTCACCGAGAGCACGGGCTTTCGACGAGATCTTTGGGTGAGAGGGCGAGCGCCGATCTCCTCGACCTCCCTGGCTCTCGTGCCAGAGACCTCGGTTATCGACCCGTCCGCCGTACATGAGCTCAACGTTCGCTTGCTGCGCCGCGCGCACAATGAGCCTTATCTCAGCACGCTCGCGTCACCTGTGACGGGAGGTGGCATCGAGTTGGGTTGGCGCGGTCTGCTCGCACTGGAGGCTTGGCAAGCCGGCGCGTGCGATGCCTCGACCATCGCTTCAAAAGTTTCTGCGGCGATGACGCGGCTCGGGCATCCGTTCGTGCACGAGGATGTTGTGATCAAAGATCCCGCCGAGGTCGCGTCGATGCTTCGTCGCGAGGCCGAGTCTTTCCTCGCGACTACGCTAAAAAAACTTGACCAGTTGGGGGTTGTCTCGGGAAATGGTCGGGCTGAGAGGATTTGAACTTCCGTTCACGTCGCTAAAGAAAGTGGCATCGACTCTCCGATCTTCGTGGATTGCCATGCTGCCGTCAGGCGGTGAATGTGCTCGCGTACCGCGAGGATCTCCGGTTCGCCGATCGGCAGCGGCGCGCAGTGCCGCGATTCACAGGTGACTCCGTAAAGATCTAGGAGTGCGGAGGGTTCGCTCGTCCAGCCT
>JBIIHO010000058.1:0-8509 GCA_044235605.1 Steroidobacteraceae bacterium
TGCCGCCATAGGTCTTGGAGTCGAGCGGCCAGCCAACCGAGTGTTGGATCAGCCCCGGCTCCACGCGCCCCTCGGGCAGTTGCCACAATTCTTTGAAGCCGAGACCGTAAGTCTGCGGATCGCAATCGGCATCGAGCTGATAACGCTGGATCAGCTGCTTGCTGACACTGCCGCGGCAGCCTTCGGCGAGCACCGTGACGCGCGCCCGAACCTCGGGACCCGGTGCGTAGTTGGGACCGATCTCGCCCGACTTCTCGATGCCCATGTCGCCGATCTGTACGCCCGCAAGGCTACCGTCGTCATTGAACAGCGGCTTGGCGGCTGCAAACCCGGGGAAGACATCGACACCGAGCTGCTCGGCCTGTGCTGCGATCTGCGGCATGAGCAAGCCGAGGGAGACGATGAAGTTGCCCTCGTTGTGCTGCTGCGGCGGTGTCGGCAAGCGAATGCGACCCGTGCGAGTGAGCAAAGAAAACTCATCACGCTTCGCTGGCACGCACACGCCCGGCGGTTGTTTACGCCAATCGGGCAGAAGGGCATCGAGGGGACCTGGTTCGAGTACTGCGCCGGAGAGCGAATGCGCGCCGATCGTCGAGGCTTTCTCGAGCACGCACACCGTGAGTTCCGGTCGAACCTGTTTGAGACGTACCGCGCAGGCGAGGCCGGCAGGTCCGCCCCCGACGATCAGTACGTCGTACTCCATCACATCGCGCTCGACGGCCTCGCTCATGTTCAAATCCTTTCGATGGCGATCGCCGTCGCTTCACCGCCACCGATGCAGAGGGCTGCGATGCCGCGACGACCGTTGTAGCGAACGAGCGCATGAGCGAGCGTCGCAATGATGCGGGCACCCGTCGCGCCGACCGGATGACCGAGCGCACAGGCACCGCCGTGCACGTTGAGCTTCTCGGAGGGGATACCGATGTCTTTCGCGGCTGCCATCGCGACCGCCGCAAACGCTTCGTTCACTTCGAAGAGATCCACATCCGAGGCTTTCCAACCCGAACGCTCGAGCACCTTTTGAATGGCGCCAACGGGCGCGGTGGTGAACCACTCGGGCTCCTGTGCATGGCTCGCCTGCGCCACGATGCGCGCGAGCGGCTTGAGTCCTCGCGACTTGGCGAAGGATTCGGTGGCGAGTACGACCGCAGCGGCGCCATCCGAAATCGATGAAGAACTGGCGGCCGTGACCGTGCCGTCCTTACGAAAGGCGGGTTTCAATTGCGGAATCTTTGAGAGATCGCAGGTGAACGGCGTCTCGTCGCGTTCGACCACGGTGTCACCCTTGCGTCCTTTGACGGTGACCGGTGTGGTCTCGGCGAGGAAGGCGCCATTCTCGACCGCCGCCAAGGCTCGCGTCACAGACATCGATGCGAAAGCATCTTGTTCAGCACGCGTAAATCCATAGCGGCCCGCCGTGTTTTCCGCGAAGGCGCCCATCATCTGACCGTCCCACGGGCTTTGTAGGCCGTCGGTGAACATGTGATCGAGCAGTTCGCCGTGGCCCATGCGATAGCCCGAGCGCGCCTTCGGCAACAGATAGGGCGCATTGGTCATCGACTCGAGACCGCCTGCGGCAACGACCTGAGCTTCGCCTGCACGCAGCTGATCGATGGCCATCATGATGGCCTTCATGCCCGAGCCGCACATTTTGTTGATCGTGGTGGTCGGGACGGACTTCGGAATGCCGGCTCCGATCGAGGCTTGGCGCGCGGGTGCCTGGCCAAGTCCCGCCGGCAGCACGCAACCCATGATCACTTCCTGAATGTCTGCCGGAGCGAGCCCTGAAGCTTGCACGGCACCCGCGAGTGCGACGGCGCCGAGCGAGGGCGCGGTGGTTTGCGCGAAGACCCCTTGGAAGGCACCGATCGGGGTACGGCGAGCAGACAGCAGGACGATGGACTCGGACATGGCAGACCCTTTTTAGAACTTGGACGAGGAAGACCGCCAAGTGTAGGGGAAAACGCCCCCGATTCGCCGATCTGCCGACGAATCCCCTTCGGTCAGCCTCGGTCTGGCTCGCCGAGGCGTACGAGAATCTCAGCTCGTGTCTGCTCGCGCAGTAGCCTCGCAGCGCCCTCGGGCTCGATGCCCGTCGGCGCCACGATGGGCGGGAGTAGTTCCACCTCGATAGCTCCTGGTTTCGGGAAAAATCTCGGACTCGGCAGAATTTCTCGGGTCCCGCGGATCACGCAGGGCACGACCGGGCATCCGGCGTACGCGGCGCTCTTGAAGGCGCCGCTATGAAATTTGAGCAGTCCCGGCTCACCGACGAAAGTGCCCTCGGGAAAAAACAGCAGTGACTGCCCGCTCGTCGCGGTGCGCAGGACACGTCGCGCATCGAGGGAGCCTTTGTGCCGATTGAATCGTTCGACGAACTCCGTGCCGAGGCGAGTCAGCAGCAGCCCCGCGAGTGGCACTGTTGCCATCTCGCGCTTGACGACATAGGCGTAATGTTCGGGCAGCACGGCCTTGATGACGATGGCATCGATGTAACTCGCGTGATTGGCCGCGACGACGCATTGGCCGGCTGGCAGGTGTTCGACGCCTTTCAAAATCAGCGGAACCCGACAGAGTCTTAGGATAAGACGCGAGGCGACGCCTGCCATGTGTCGACGTCGATGAACGCCGGGCACGACGATCAGCAGCATCAACAGCGTGAGCGCGATAAGTACGAACACTAGCCAGGTGTACGAGCCGTAAAGCACTCGGCCGAGTAGGGCGAGAGGGCGTTCTCGGGCTAGGGCGGATGTACTCGGAGCGTCGGTGATCATGGGTATGTCGGATCTTAAGGCGCGGTATCCTTGTGTTCGACGTGAAGGAAAGTCAACGAAACGAGACGGAATCAGTCGTCGTTCCCGACCCGGCGATCCTGCGCTTTCTCGATGTGATCTGGATGGAGCGGGGCCTCGCGGCCAACACGCTAGCTGCCTATCGGGCCGATTTGCTCGCCTTGCAGCAATGGCTCGAGGGGCGCGGATCCTCGCTCAAGGCCGTGACCCGGGCCGATGTACTCGACTTCGTCGCCGAGCGCGTGAGTGCCGGGGCGCGACCGCGCTCGACGGCAAGACAGCTGTCTGCATTTCGTCGTTTCTTCAGGCAGCAATTGAGAGACGGCGCGAGGCGCGACGATCCGACTGCCGAGGTCGCGATGCCTCGCACCGGTCGGCCCTTACCGAAATCCTTGAGCGAGCGAGATGTCGAAGCGCTGCTTGGTGCGCCGCGTATCGACGATCCGCTCGGGTTTCGTGATCGCACGATGCTCGAGCTTCTCTATGCCACCGGACTGCGCGTCTCTGAGCTCGTGGGTCTGCGTCACGCGCAAGTGAATCTCAATCAGGGCGTCGTGCGAGTGATGGGCAAAGGCAATCGCGAGCGCCTCGTACCCCTCGGTGCCGAAGCGATCGATTGGTTGCGGCGTTTCGAGCAGGGCGCTCGGCGTGAGATCCTCGGGGAGCGACGAACCGATCATCTCTTTCCGACTCGACGAGGCGAAGCGATGACCCGACAGGCGTTCTGGAACCTCATCAAACGTCACGCGCAAACCGCCAGCATCGACAAACCACTTTCGCCGCACACGCTGCGCCATGCGTTTGCGACCCACCTTCTCAATCATGGGGCTGACCTGCGAGTCGTGCAGATGTTGCTCGGCCACGCGGATCTCTCCACTACCCAGATCTACACCCATGTCGCTCGCGAGCGCATGAAAAGCCTGCACGCGGAGCACCATCCCCGCGGGTGAATCGCATCGAGTGCTGGGGTACGGTACGAGGGGAGGGCTCTGCTAGACTTGAGGCTATGAAAAAGGGATTTTTAGCTCTGCTCGCGATTGTTGTTTCGCTGCCGCTCTTGGGCTCTGCTCAGCAGCGTGCTGCGGCAGCCGACCCTCGCGTCGAGATCGCCAAGCGTTTCCCGGGGAGTCGCCCCGAAGACTTTCGCGCCTCGCCCCTGCCAGGCATCTTCGAATACGCCAACGGCGCAGACCTGCTTTACGTGAGCGCAGACGGCAAGTTTGCGATCGCCGGTGATCTTTTCGATGTCGCGAGCGAAGACAATCTAAGCGAAAAGCGTCGACGCGAACTTCGCCTTGCGCTCGTCAGTAAAGTTCCCGAAAACCAAATGGTGATCTTCGGGCCACGCAACGCGCGCCATACGGTGACGGTATTCACCGACATCGATTGCGGGTACTGCCGTAAGTTGCATTCGGAGATCACCCGATACAACCAGCTCGGCATCCGTGTGCGTTATTTGTTTTATCCGCGCGAGGGTCCGGATTCCGATTCTTGGGCCAAGGCCATCGCGGTCTGGTGCTCACCCAATCGTAACGAGGCGATGACGCGCGCCAAAAAAGGCGAGAACATCGGTTCTCCGAAGTGTGCCTCGAATCCGGTCGCCAAAGATTACGAACTCGGTCGCGATGTGGGCTTGCGAGGGACGCCAGCGATCGTGACGGCGGACGGCGACCTGCTGCCGGGCTACGTACCGCCCGACATGTTGCTCAAGAGGCTCGAAACGCGAGGCTGAGCGCGATCAGCGCTCGAGCAACTTGAACTTGTCCGGCTTGCCTTCCCAGGCCTTGGCGTCGGCAGGGGGTTCGCCTTTTTCTGTGATCACCGGCCACTTGCGCGCGAGTTCCGCGTTGAGCTCCTTGAACTGCTGCTGACCGGCCGGTACTTCGTCTTCGGAATAAATGGCCTCGACCGGGCACTCCGGCTCGCAGAGCGTGCAATCGATGCACTCATCCGGGTCGATGACGAGGAAGTTCGGGCCTTCGTGGAAGCAGTCGACGGGGCAGACCTCGACGCAGTCCATGTATTTGCACTTGATGCAGTTTTCTGTGACGACGAAGGTCATGAGTTACCCCGAAAACACGATGCCGCGAACTTTATCGCGGCGCGGCGACCTCTGCCAGAGTCTGGCCATGCGTTAACCGGGCGTTGACAGGCCGAGCTCCGCCATGCGGCGGTCGAAATCGGTGAAGTAATGATTTTCCACGCCCTTGCTGCGGTCCTCGAAATACCGGCGCAGCGCATATTCGGTGCTTGGGAAAGCGATGTCCGCCCAAGGAATATCGCGTTCGTCGACAAGATGCGCCTCGAGGCTTTCGGTGCCCGCTCCGAACTGCGGCGAGCGCATCCGCGCCCTAAAAAAAACGTGCACCTGATGAGCGTGAAGAATGTGAACGATGGCAAGCAGCGAACCGATCTCGACGTCGGCGAGCGCCTCTTCATAACACTCGCGTGCGGCGGCCTGCTGCAAAGTCTCGTTGTTTTCCATGAAGCCTGCCGGGAAGGTCCAATATCCCAGCCGAGGCTCGATGGCCCGCCGGCAGAGCAGAATCTTGCCCGAAGGATCTTCGGGTACGCAGCCGACTACGATCTTCGGGTTTTGGTAATGAACGACGTGGCAGGCCGGACACACGTGCCGTGGCAGGTGCTCGCCCTCGGGGACTCGCACCACGACGGCGGTGCCACAATTGCTGCAGTATTTCATTCGTTAAGCGGTGGTGCCGGGAGAGGGAATCGAACCCACACTCTGTCGCCAGAACCGGATTTTGAGTCCGGCGCGTCTACCAGTTCCGCCATCCCGGCGTCTCGACCAAGCCGCAAGTATACGTGAAACCCCGAGCGGCCTTGCCTAACATGCGCGGCGTGCAAGCCTCCGATTTCGATTTTCAGCTCCCGACCGAGCTCATCGCTCAGCGCCCGCTCCCCGAGCGCGCCGCGTCGCGTCTGCTCGTTCTCGATCCGTCAGGAGGTCTGGGGGCGGGTGGCGGCGCGAGCCTGGTCGATGCGTCGATCAGGGATTTTCAGACCTGGGTACAGCCCGGCGATCTGCTTGTCTTCAACGACACCCGAGTCATTCCGGCCCGCCTGCACGGACGAAAACCGAGCGGGGGCGCAGTCGAGATGCTGCTCGAGCGACCGCTCGCCGGTGTCGAGGCGTTGCTGCACATGCGCGCCAGCAAGCCCCTGCGCCCCGGACAACCCGTGCTGACGGCCGGCGGCGAGGTCATCGTCGAGGGTAGAGAGGACGATCTCTTCCGGGTACGGCTACCCGGGCCCGCGGTGGAATTCTTTGTCGCCCATGGTGAAGTGCCGTTGCCGCCGTACATCGAGCGTACGCCCGATGCCGACGACCTCGAGCGATATCAAAGCGTGCTCGCCCGCGTGCCCGGTGCGGTCGCAGCGCCGACTGCGAGCTTGCACTTCGATGAAGCCTTGCTTGCAGCGCTCGAGGCGAAAGGTATTCGACGTACGACTCTCACGCTGCACGTGGGTGCAGGTACCTTTCAGCCGCTACGCAGCGAGCGCATCGAGGATCACGTCATGCACGCCGAGTGGGCGGAGGTGCCGGCTGCAGCCTGCGAGGCGATCAATGCCGCGCGTACGGCAGGGCGTCGAGTCATCGCCATCGGTACGACGGTCGTGCGCGCGCTCGAGTCCGCGGCGCTCGCCTCGAATGATGCGTTCCCGTCCGATGGCATGCTCGCCCCGTGGGCGGGCGAAACGCGTATTTTCATCACTCCCGGTTTTCATTGGCGTGTAGTCGATGCGCTGCTCACCAACTTTCATTTGCCGCGCTCCACCTTGCTCATGCTCGTGAGCGCGTTCGCCGGTCGCGACGCGGTGCTTTCGGCGTACGCGCACGCCGTCGCGCAGCACTATCGATTTTTCAGTTACGGTGACGCCATGTTCATCACCGGCAGGAAGGGCGCATGAGCCTGCGTTATGAGTTGATCGCCACCGATGGCGCGGCCCGCCGAGGTCGCGTGCACACGCGTCGCGGCACCATCGAGACCCCTGCATTCATGCCGGTCGGGACCTACGGCACCGTGAAGGCGATGACGCCCGAAGAGCTCGAAGGACTCGGTGCCGAAATCATTCTCGGCAACACCTTCCACCTCATGTTGCGCCCCGGTCACGAGATCATCGCCGAGCTCGGCGGGCTCCATCGCCTCATGCATTGGTCCAAACCCATCCTCACCGACTCGGGCGGCTTTCAGGTGTTCAGTCTCGCGAAGTTACGAAAGATCACCGAAGAGGGCGTCAAGTTCCGATCGCCGATTGACGGCAGTGAAGTGCGTTTGACGCCCGAAGACTCGATGGACGTTCAACGCGCGCTCGGTTCGGACATTGCGATGATGTTCGACGATTGCACGGCGTGGCCCGCGACCGAGGAGCAGGCTCGCGCCTCGATGGAGCGCTCGATGCGCTGGGCGAGACGTTGCACCACGCACTATTACCGAGACGGTTCGCGCGACGCGGCGCCCGGCAATCTTTTTGGGATCGTCCAGGGAGGTATGTACGAGGACTTGCGTAGCGAGTCGTTGTCGCAGTTGCTGGAGCTCGATCTGCCTGGGCTCGCCGTTGGCGGCTTGGCCGTTGGCGAGCCCGAGCCAGAGCGTTTGCGCGTGCTCGAGCATCTGATGCCGCGTATGCCCGCGGATCGACCTCGTTATCTTATGGGCGTCGGTCGTCCCGAGGACATCGTGGCGGCGGTGCTGAGAGGAATAGACATGTTCGACTGCGTGATGCCGACTCGGCATGCCCGCAACGGACACCTGTTCACCTCGACCGGAGTCATCAACATCCGCAATGCCGCCCATCAGCGCGACCCGCAGCCGATCGATCCGTCCTGCGCCTGTTACACCTGCCAGAACTATTCCCGGGCCTACCTGCGCCACCTCGACCGCTGCAACGAGATCCTTGGGTCGCGGCTCAATACCATCCACAACCTGCATTTCTACCTTGATTTGATGCGCAGGCTCCGCGAGGCCATCGAAGCCGGCCGGTTGCAGGCCTTTGCCGACGATTTCTTGGCCCGCCGAAGGGCTGTGGCATAATCCGCGGCCGTTTTTAGCCCGACCCACTACCCGAGGACCCGATCCCATGAACGGACTGATCCCCGAGGCCTATGCCCAGGCCGGCGGCGCCGCCCCCGGCGGACAACTCGCACCGTTACTCATGATGGTGCTGTTCATCGTCATTTTTTATTTCCTGCTCATTCGCCCTCAGCAAAAAAAGGCGAAGGAGCACACTGCGATGCTCGGCAAGCTCGCCTCGGGTGACGAGGTCGTGACCGCCGGTGGCATCGTCGGCAAAGTCACCGAAGTTCAAGAAGGCTTCGTGACCCTCGAAATCGCCGAAGGCGTACGCATCAAGGTGCAGAAGTTCCAGGTCAGCTCGCTCGTGCCCAAGGGCACGCTCAAGGGTTGATCCATGCTCGAGTTCGCCCGCTGGAAGTACGCGCTCGTTGCGATCGTTCTGGTGATTGCGGCGGTATTCGCGCTGCCCAACGTCTTCGGTGAAGACGCTGCGCTGCAAGTGGCGAGTAAAGATCGTAGCGCCATCGAGGCGAGTGGGCAGCAGGAGATCGAAGAGTTCCTGCGAAGCAAGGATGTGGCGTTCTCGCGCAGCTATGTCGATCAAGGGCGGCTCATGCTTCACTTCGATGCCGTGCCCGATCAGTTGAAAGCACGCGATCTCGTCAACGAAAACTTTTCGCG
>JBIIHO010000059.1:0-8466 GCA_044235605.1 Steroidobacteraceae bacterium
ACGTAGGCGTACTGCAGCGGCCTGCACTACGGCTTCTTTGAACTCGATTCCGCGTTCGCGCAGCTGGTTTGCGAACTCGACGATCAGTACACCATTCTTTGCTGCGATACCGATCAGCATGATCACGGCGATCTGACTGAAGATATTCACGCTCATGCCATGCAGTTGTAGTCCGAATACCGCACCAAGCAGCGCGAGCGGTACCGTCACCATGATGATCGCAGGATGAACGAAACTCTCGAACTGCGCGGCTAGCACCAGAAAAACGATGATCACAGCGAACAGCAGTGTGATCCAAAGCTGGCCGCCGCTACGCACGTAATCTCCCGAGTCCCCATCCCACATGAGCGTCGCACTCGGCGGCAGCTCCCGAGAGACGGTCTCCTCGAACCACTGGATCGCCTCGCCCATGGTGTAGTCCGGAGAAAGTCCCGCACCGATTTCCACGGATCGAAGTCGGTTGAATCGGCTGAGCTCAGTGGCTCCCGCGGTCTCTGTGAGTCGCACTACGCTCGAGAGAGGAATGAGTTCACCTGATCTGTCGGAACGTACCATCAGATTGGTCAGGTCCGTCGTCGTGGCGCGCTCGTCGGCACGGCCCTGCAGCACGACGTTATATTCACGACCGCGATCGATGAAGGTCGTCACGATGCGCGATCCAAGCATGGTCTCGAGCGTACGGCCTACGGTCTGCAACGATACGCCTAGATCCGCAGCTCGATCGCGATCGATCGCAACGCGGATTTGCGGCTTACGAGGCTGATAACTGCTATCGACGCCCGTTAGCCCTGGATTTTGTTCGGCGAGTTGAACGAGTTTTTCGGACCACTCTGCGAGCGTCTCGTAGTCGGGGCCGCCGAGAATTGCTTGAACGGGCTTACCCCAGCCACCACGCATGTTACCGGCCGCCATGGTATTCGCGCGGACTCCGGGAAGGCCGCCCAGCTTACGTTGCAACGATGCTGCAACCTCCTGAGCCGAGCGGTCGCGCTCACTCCAGTCGTTAAGCACGAGAATTAGGCGAGCGGAGTTCACGCCACCCGCGCCGTCGAAGCCGGCGGGGACGCGCAGCGTCACGCGGCGAACATCTCCCGTGTCGACTTCGCTTTGAGCGATGGCTTCGAGTTTACGACCATACTCAGCGGTGTACTCGAAGCTTGCACCCTCCGGCGCCTGCAGCATCACGAACACTCGACCGACGTCTGCGGCAGGCATGAACTCCGTGGGTAGCGCGCGGAAGCTGAGCGCACCGACGAAGCCTAGCCCGAGCACTGAGCCGACGATCAGCCACGGTCGGCGCATGAGTTGCCGCAGTCGACGCTCGTACTCCGAAGAGAGTTTGTTGAAAAACTTCTCAATGAAAAGCGCGAATCGCCCGTGTTTCGTTTCACGCTCCGGAGGCAAGCGTGAGGCCATCATCGGTGTCAGAGTCAGCGCGACGACGGCAGAGAACAAGACAGAAGCGGCTACCGTCAGACCGAACTCCCGGAACAATCGACCGTTGTCGCCAGGAAGGAACGAGAGTGGCACGAACACCGCGACGAGCGTGAGCGTGGTGGCGATGACTGCGAAACCGATTTCACTGCTACCTCGTATGGCAGCGACGATCGGAGGCTCGTTGAGTTCGGCACGCCGATGGATGTTTTCGAGGACCACGATGGAGTCGTCCACGACGAGTCCGATGGCGAGTACCACCCCGAGCAAGGTGATGACGTTGAGCGAATAGCCTAGTGCGTAGACGAATATAAACGCGGCGATCACCGACACCGGGATGGTGACCGCGGGAATGATCGTGGCGCGAAGTGTGCCGAGAAACCCGTAGATGACGATGAGTACCGAGACGAACGCGAAGATCACTGCAATCAGCACCTCGCGCAATGCAGCCTGAATCGCGACTCCATTGTCGACGTTGACGACGAGAGAGGAGCCCTTCGGCAGAGTTTTTTGCAGACGGTCGACCTCGGCACGAACGCCCTGGACGACATCGAGTACGTTGGCTTTTGAATTCGCCTCGATGCCAATACCGACGCCTGCACGGCCATTGGTGCGCAAGAGCGTACGGTCGTTTTCTGCCGCGATGCGGACGTCGGCTACCTCACCGAGGCGCACGAGATGTCCGTCAGCGTTACGACCGATGGCGAGATTTCTGAAGTCTTCTTCGGTATCGAGGCCTACTTCGGTTCGAAGTGAAAACTCCCGCTGCTCCGATTCAATACGTCCGGCAGGGAGCTGAACGTTTTCGCGACGTAGCGCCGATTCGATATCGCCGACGGTAAGTGCGCGAGCGGCGAGAGCCTGACGATCGATCCAGATGCGCATCGCAGCGCGCCTTGAGCCGGAGAGTCCAGCGCGCGAAACTCCGGGCACCGTCGAAAGACGATCGACGATGTATCGTTCTGCATAGTCCGTCACTTCAAGCGGGGTCATTACCTCCGAGTTGAAACTGAGGAACATCACCGATTCGGCATTGGCATCCGCTTTGACGACCTGGGGCGGATCGGCCTCCGGGGGCAACTGAGTCAGTACGCGAGAGATTCGATCGCGTATGTCGTTGGCGGCATCGTCGATATCACGAGCGATATCGAATTCGACACGAATGCTCGATCGTTCGTCCGAGCTATCCGACTCGAGTTTGAGGATTCCTTCGACACCCGCGACGCGATCCTCGATGACTTGGGTGACTTTATTCTCGACGACATTGGCGGATGCGCCGCGGTAGATCGTGGTAATCGATACGACCGGACGATTGATATCCGGGTACTCACGCAAAGTCAGTCGCTCGAGCGCAACGAGGCCGAAGATCACCAGCATCAGACTGAGCACGGTCGCGAAGACCGGTCGGCGGATGCAGAATTCCGAGAGCTTCATGCGCGAGGCTCGGCGACAACCTTACCGCCGTTACGAACACGCTGCGTGCCTTCGACGATCACGGCTTCGGTGCCATCGAGGCCCTCCAGGATCGCGACATACCCCGGCTCGCGCCCACCCGTACGGACTTCGCGCTGTATCGCTTTTCCGTCTTCGACCACGAAAACGTAGGTTTTTCCTTGTTCGGGCACCAATGCTTCTTCCGGGATCATAAGGGTATCGACGGGTTTGCCACGCAGCCGAACGCTCATGAACAAACCTGGGCGTAGTGCGCCATCCGAGTTCGCGAGCTCAGCGCGCACCCTTAACGCACGCGTGACGGGATCGATACGCGAGTCGATCGCAGTGATCTTGCCGGCGAAGACACGATCGCCAAGACCCTCGGCACGCGCCTCTACGGGCAGACCAAGCGATAAATCTTTGAGGAAGGACTGAGGTACGGTGAACTCCAGCTTCATAACCGAGGAGTCATCGAGCGTGGTGATGACCATGCCGGGATTCACGAGGCTGCCGGGGCTGACTTTTCGCAGGCCGGTGCGTCCTGCGAAGGGCGCACGAATCACCGTGTCCTCGAGTCGCGCCCGCGCAGCGTCCACCCGTGACTCGCCGGTTTTGACTGCGGTCTCGAGTTGATCGAGCTGTGCCTTGGAAAGCGCCTGAGTCACTGAAAGGTCACGCCCGCGATTGAATTGGTTACGAGCCTCTGCGAGGTTGGCCTCAGCTTCCGCGAGCGCTGCCGCTGCTTGCACGCGGTCGAGTTCAACCAGCACTGTTCCGGAGGCAACGAGCTGACCCTCGGCGAACCGAATACGGGTGATGATGTTCGCCATCTTAGAGGTGATTTCGACGGACTCCCGCGAGAGAGCGGTCCCCACGGCCTCTATTTGAGGACCAAAAGAGCGGCGATCGATCTTGGCTGTGATGACCTTGGCGGGGGGAGGGCCACCAGAGCCGGCCGGGCGATCATTGCCCGACGCGCCTGCAGGCCCGTTTCCGCCGCAGCCCGCGAGCACCAGGAGGGTGCCGAGCAAAAGTGAGCCGATAACAGCGCGAGGCATAGTGGGGGACATCGGTGATTTCGGGGTCCGGGGATGGGCCCGGGATTCTACATATAAGAAGGGGATATTCCATTCGGAATTCCCCCGGGTTCTCTTTGATCACACCACCCGATGCCGAGTTCCCCCCGCCCGCCAATCCGCCACGTTGGCGGCTACCTCATCGAGACAACGCTGTCGGGACTCTACGGCCGCCCAGGCGGTATGCGGCGTGACGAGCAGGTTGGCCAGGTCCGGGGCGAATAAAGGACTGCCGCCCACGGGGGGCTCCATCGGGAGCACATCGATGGCCGCCCCACCGAGCCGACGGTTTCGCAGCGCCATCGCTAGGGCGTCGACATCGATGAGCCCCCCTCGCGCCGTATTGATGAGGACGGCATCTCGCTTCATGAGCGCGAGCCGCCGTTCGTCGATCATGTTCGTCGTGGCCGGGGTCAGTGGACAGTGCAGTGTCACCACATCCGAGCAGCGCAGTAGATCATCGAGATCGAGTCGTCCGTCGACGGGCTCTCCGCCGGGACGGTTCGCGACAACGATGCGCATACCGAGCGCACTTTCGCAGGCGCGCGCAACGGCCCGCCCCAATACGCCCCAGCCGACGACGCCCAATGTCAGTCCGCGCAATTCGCGTACGCGATGACCGAGCAGCGTGAACTGCGAGCCCTTTTCCCAAGTGCCATCGCGCGCCTCGCGAGAGTAGTCAGGCAAGTGATGCGTTAGCGAAAGCAAAACCCCAAGCACATGTTGGACCACGGAGGGCGTGCAGTAGTCAGTTACGTTACAGACGGCGACGCCGCGCTCCCGCGCTGCCACGAGATCAAGGTTGTTGGTTCCGGTCGCCGAGATCGCGATCAGCCGCAATTGGGGAGAGTTCTCGATGATGGTTCGATCGAGTCGCAACTTGTTGGTCATCACGATGGCGTGACCGGCGATGCGATCCAGCACTTGCTCCTGCGGTGTCGCGGGCAGCAGCGTGAGACCTGGAGCGGCGCTTTCGAGCGAAGTGGTATCGAGATCGCCGCTACCCAGAGTTGCAAAATCGAGGAAAACCGATTTCATCGTCTGAAAATCAGAACACTCGAGATCAGAACACCAGACGCATCACACTTTCGGCGATACAAGCGGGTTTCGGTGCGCCTTCGATTTCCGCCGTGTACTGCTCGGTAATCTGCAATACGTTGGGGGCAACTTGCTCCACCGCCTGTAGTGAGAATCGGCCCCGAATTTTTGAGCCTACACGGACAGCATTCGGAAACCGTAGCTTGTTGAGTCCGTAGTTGATGACGTTGCGAACGCCGGGCGCGATGGGTTTGGCTGCATCGACGAGTCCACGTAGCGGCACGCTTAGCGACAGCGTCAGATAACCGTGAGCAATCGGAGCGCCGTAAGGCGACTCACGATTCGCGCGCTCGACGTCGACATGAATCCATTGGGGATCATCCGTCGCTGCGGCAAAAGCGTTGATTCGTTCCTGCGAGATCGTCATCCAGTCACTGACGTGGACTTCCTGTCCGACTTGGGCTTGAAGGGCGGTGAGGGCGGAGGCAATCGCATTTTCGGTCATCGGTGCATCTTCCAGTCTGCTCGTTGGGAGGTGCGAGGCTAACCTAAACCGCGTGCGCCGTGGATGGCTCTCGGCGAGGAGTGAGGGGGTGTCATGCGAATTACCGTCATTGTGTTTTCGGCTCTCTTTGCTGTGGCCGTGTCGGCCGCGCAGCCCGATACAAAGCAAAACGTCGAAAGAGTCGCCGTACTGGTAACCGATTGGACCGAGCCTGAGGGTATCGATCCGCTCTATCGAAGGCAGGTACTTAACCGCAGTTTCGGAGCGAGTGCGTCCGCGATGGACGAACCCTGCACCGAGGATTTCGTCGGAACCCCGCCGTTTCGACAACAACTCGGGCTCATTCCTTATTTTCTCGGCTTCAAGACGCGTGGGCTGGAGGGAGCCTATGACGCGATGGGATTGTATCGGCGCTCGTCCGACGGTCTGCACTGGGTCTCCATCTACGACCCGAGGGTAAAGCTGTCGGTCAAGGACGTCCCCGACCTGCCAGGAATGATCACGCCCGCGAAGGACATGAAGAACCCGCAGCAGCGCTCGTTCTGGGCAATCGATCCGCGTGACGGCACAAATTATCTCGAGGGTGTCGTCATGATCGGCTCGAGCTCGAGAGGCCCGGGTCCAAACCCGCTCGCGATGCCGAATGGCATTCGAGATGCCGACGAACTCTCAATGGCCTCGGGCATCACCGATTTCAGCATTCTGCATGACGACCTGACGCCCCGACTGTCCCCGATGACTGAAGAAGTCAAACAGAAGACAGCACGCGTTCTTTATCAACTGTTTGGCGATCAGATCGATGTGCGCTTCGGTGCGTACTCGCCAACCACTGGGCTTACGCGTTTCGAAGAGGATGTCGCGCTCGATTTTGCGCGGGAGGGTTTCCGAAAGATGGTGCTCGTTCGTGAAACGACCGACAACAATAATTACGCCAACAATTTCATGACCCGCGGCTACATCCAGCGGGCACTCTGTCTGGCCGGACACCGCGATACCTTCACCTATCAGCAAGCGCGACAGGTTGGGCGTACCCCCGAGTACAACCTGGCGCTGCTACATGTGGCGAAGAAGCACCTCGATCGATTACCGCGCGGATCAGAAGTCGCCGTGCTCTATACGACCTACGGATTGCCTTTCCCAGATCGTGCGGGCGCCGGCCCGTTTTCTGCGCCACATCCGTGGTCGAAAGAGGTATACCACGAGAACGCGTACAACAACTACATTTCGTTCAAGCGATACCTTGAGGCCTATTTCGGCGATCGCTATTCCTTGAGATTCAATCCCGCCGGAAAGTCTGGAGATATTCGACTCGATAACTACTACTCCTACGGTTTGTCGTTGCCGCAAGATTTCACGTCCGCAGATCCCGAAAATAGATTTCGTACGCTGCGCGAAAATATTGATTTGGCTAAGCGAGACGGACGCCGTGAAATTCTCGTGTTGCTATCACACTGGTACCACGACGGCCGTGACCCGTTGCTCGCCATCAGAAAGATGCAGCAGATTCCGCTCAACACGCGAACCGATCTGCGTCAAGGCAAGCGTTGGGTCGAGTGGTGCGAGCGAGTCGACTCGCCGACGCCTGTCGAATGCAATCCGTCCGACTCATCCATCGTGAGGCTTCAGTATTCCGAAACCTTCGATGCCTGGGGTCGCGAGTTCTCGATCGGATACGCAAACAACATACGAACCGCCGTCGAGCGTTTCGGCGTGTTCCCTGTCGGTACGAATCTGTCGATCGCCGCGCGTGGAGCCGTCGATCGTGAGGGCGGCGGCAGCGTCGAGGTGAAGTCGGGCGCACTGCGAGGTGCGAAACTCATGATCGCCAAAGATATGCATCCCGGCGAACCAGAGTCCTTCGACGCAAAGAACTATCGGGCATTTCGTGACCCAGCGGACAACCTCGTTTCAGCTTGGGATAGCTTCGAGGCTTACATCGGAGCGCAGGATGTTCCGGTTCAGCATCTGAGTGACCACGGCGAAGCGGTGAGCCCGGTGGTGCTGATGGGACCTTATCGCACCATCGTCAATCGGCCCGCGACGATCACGCTGCCCATTACAGTCAAGCGCAAGCTCAATGCCGACGAAATTTCCCGACTGAAAGCATTCGTCTACAACGAAGCCTCACTCGGATGGGATCCCGTATTCGTACCGGCCGGATCGACGCCACTGCGATACGACCCCAAAACTCGAACGGCGAGTTTCGACACACAAGTGCTTGGCGTATTCGCGCTGGTGGTGACCGATACAGGTTGGACGCCCTTCAAAGCCATCCGCCATCGCTACCCGGTGGGCATTGATGCCGTCGATCTCAGTATCGGACTCGGCAGCAGCACTGCGCCTTGAGCGCAGCGCCTGTAGCTTTCATCGACTGCTCATTCGCTTTCTGACGAGCTCGCCCGCCTCCTGATAGGTCTGAGGCAACTTGTCGAGGAAGGCGTTCGGTTGAAAGAGCGGCTGATACTGCTGCAGGATCGGCAGCAGGATCGCCATGGGCAGTTCCTGTACGCGGCGAGTCTTTCGAAAGTCTGCGATCGGAAGACGCGCGGTGATGATGTCTTCGTGGTGATTGTCGGTTTCCGCAAGTACGGTACCTCGAGGGTCGACGATGACCGTTCCTTGATCGCGTGTTCCCGACGATTCCGGGAAGCCGATGTTATTGGGGGATACCGAGTTCCCTACGCCCATGGTGTAGATCCGAGCTGAGCGCGCGGTCGCCTTCGCGGTTTCGGCGTTACTTCCGCCAGTGACCGAAAGCACGAGCACCTCCGCGCCTTTGAGAGCAAGACACGTATAGAGGAGAGGCTCGTTGCCCACCGCAGTGATGGCGATATTGCCGATATCGGTGCGAGCGACGGGCATCACGGCGTCCCAGCCGTACATTTCGACATAGCGATCGAGCACGTCATACACCGTGGTACCGATGAGAGCGCCGTCTCCGAAAAGTCCCAGAATGTTTCGCGCCTTCCACTGCTTACT
>JBIIHO010000294.1:0-2501 GCA_044235605.1 Steroidobacteraceae bacterium
TGGTGCGGACGGGGAGACTCGAACTCCCATACCTTGCGGCGCTAGCCCCTCAAGCTAGTGTGTCTACCAATTCCACCACGTCCGCGATAACGATCGATGATTACTGAGCCGGTGTGGTCGACTCCGGAACCGACGGCACCGAAGGCGCCGCGGGCGCCGCCGAGGCAGGAGCCGGCTGCGTCGCCTGCTCACCGAGCAAGGTCTCGGTCTGAGCTGTGTTCGGTCGCGTACCTAGCCACGCAAGTGCGAGGCTGTTGATCATGAACACGGCTGCGAGCACCGCGGTCGCGCGCGAAAGGCCCGTGGTCGCGCCACGCGCGCCGAACACGCTGCCCGACGCGCCTGCACCAAACCCAGCCCCCGCGTCGGCACCACGCCCGCGCTGCAAGAGCACGAGCGCAACGATCGCGAGCGAAGAAAACACCTGGATGATGGTTAACGCCGTCAGCAACATGAAATTCTTTTCCGATCCTTCACTGGGTCGCCGCGACAATCGCGACGAAGTCCTCGGCTTTAAGCGAGGCCCCACCGATGAGACCTCCATCGACATCCGGCATCCCGAATAACTCACGGGCATTGCCGGGTTTGACGCTGCCTCCGTAGAGGACCCTGACCGAGCCGCCAATTCTAGCATCCCGAGATTGGATCAGGCCACGGATGAAGGCATGGACGTCTTGGGCCTGTTCCGGGGTTGCCGTACGGCCCGTCCCGATCGCCCAAACCGGCTCGTAGGCCAGGAGGCAGCGGTCGAGGCCCGCGAGACCGACCGGATCGACATGCAGTGCCCGAAGCACCGCCTCGACCTGTCGGCCGACCACCTCGTGGGTCCGACCGGCGTCTCGCTCCTCGAGCAACTCGCCGACGCAAATAATCGGGGTTAGCCCCGCCGCCAAGGCCGTGAGCGTCTTACGACCGACCAATTCATCCGTCTCGGCGTAAAGCGCGCGTCGTTCGGAGTGGCCGATGATGACGTGGGTGCAACCCACCTCACGCAACATCGGTGCAGCCACCTCACCCGTGAAGGCGCCCTGCCCGGTCTCGGCACAAACGTCCTGAGCGCCAAGACCGACTCCGGTCTGATCGAGCTGCTTAGCGAGTTCAGCGAGGTAGACAAATGGCGGACACAGCACGACTTCCGCGACACGCTCGGCCCGGGGCGCGAGACCTGACAGCACTCCAGAAACCAAAGAGCTATTCGCGGCTCTCGAGCCGTGCATCTTCCAATTTCCCGCGACGACTGGCGTTCGACTCATTGAGGGCTCCGGAGATTGATTACTGCGCAGCCGAGCGCACGGCCTCGGCAAGTTGATTGGCGAGCGCCTTCGCCTCCGCGCCGTCTTCGGCCTCGATCATGACGCGAATAAGTGGCTCCGTTCCCGAGGCGCGCAGCACGGCACGCCCGCGCCCTGAAAGTTGTTGCTCCACCTTTTCGAGAACCGACCGTACCGAGGGCACTTCGAGCGGGTTGAAACGACGGGCCACTTTGACGTTGATGAGCGTTTGGGGGAGCAGGGTCAGATCGGCGGTGAGCTCAGCGAGCGGCCGACCGGTCTCGCGCATGATCGCGAGTACTTGCAGTGCCGCGATCATGGCATCTCCCGTCGTGGTGTAGTCGAGCGTGAGTAAATGGCCGGAAGTTTCTCCGCCCAAAACACCACCGGTTTCGCGCAACTTGGAGAGCACGTAACGATCGCCGACGGCTGCACGATGAAACTCGATACCGCGCTCTCGCAGCGCTCGCTCGAGCCCATAGTTCGTCATCAGAGTACCGACGACCGGCCCCTGCAATCGACCCGTTGCTTGCCGATGGGCGGCAATGACATAGAGCAACTGATCGCCATCCACCTTGCGCCCGAGATGATCGACCATCACGAGGCGATCGCCATCACCGTCGAGTGCGATACCCACGTTCGCGCGTACGCCCGGCACCGTCAGCTGCAATAATTCCGGTGACGTCGAGCCGCAGCCTTGGTTGATATTGCGACCGTTCGGAGAACAACCGAGCGGAACGATCTCGGCACCGAGATCCGCCAAAATACGAGGCGCCACCTTATACCCGGCGCCATGCGCGCAATCGATCACGATCTTCATGCCCTCGAGCGAGGTACCCTGCGGCATCGTCGAGATACAGAAGTTCTGGTAAGCCTTGCGGGTTTTATCGACGCGCGTCGCGCGCCCCAATAACTTTGATTCACGCGTCACGGGGGGCTTGGTAAGTTCCGCCTCGATGCGAGCCTCGTCGTCATCGGAAAGCTTGCCGCCCTGTCCATCGAAAAACTTGATGCCGTTATCGTAGTACGGGTTGTGCGACGCGCTGATCACCACCCCGAACTTGCAACCGAAGTGTCGCGTCATGTACGCGATGCCCGGCGTCGGGAGCGGCCCGATGAGCATGGCATCGACCCCCGCCGCGACGAACCCCGCCTCGAGCGCCGCTTCGAACATGTATCCAGACAGTCGGGTGTCCTTACCGATGAGCACACTGCCGCCTTCCGGGGCGA
>JBIIHO010000060.1:0-8422 GCA_044235605.1 Steroidobacteraceae bacterium
CCTGCTCGCTTGGCCGCTCTACGACTGGTTGACGCCGACGTTCGATTTCAAATTTCACCGCGTCGCCAATCGACTCGGCATGCTGGTATTGCTGATTTCGTTCGTGCTCTTGGCACGTCGGCTCGCGCTCGCTGATCGAAATAGCCTCGGCTACGGCCTGCCGCGCCGCGAGTTCCTGCGCGAGGCGGTACTCGGCTTGTTGATCGGCGTCGCCACGATGCTGCCGATCGCCTTCATCATGCTGGGCCTCGATCTGCGCGTGCTTCGCGAGGGTCTCGACCCGGCAAACGTACCGTGGCTCGGCTTAGCCGCCGGCGGCCTCGCAACCGGTATCACGGTCGCGCTCATCGAAGAAACCTTCATACGAGGCGCGATGCACTCGGGCATCGCGCGCGAGTCTGGCGCGCGAGTCGCCATCTTGCTGACGGCAGTCCTCTACTCGTCGTTGCATTTCGTCGGTCGCTATCGCATTCCCGTGGAAGAGCTCGGACCCGACAGCGGTCTTCGACACGTGCTTGGCACCCTCGCCGATTTTGCGACACCGCTCGACATCGCCGACGCCTGGCTCGCGCTTTTCGCGGTGGGCGTACTGCTCGGTATGGTGCGCGCGTTGACCGGCAATATCGCTGCATGCATCGGCTTGCATGCCGGATGGGTATGGGTGATCAGCTTTCTGCGCGAAACCTCGCGCCCCGACGAGGCGAATCCGCTCCGATTTCTCTTATCGCAGTTCGATGGCGTCGTCGGTTGGCTGGTGCTCGGCTGGACGATCGTGATCGGCGCAGTGCTATGGCGGTTCTATGCCAAACGCACTTCGCTCAGTCCATCTGCTCATCAGCACGCTTGATCAACGGCGCGATGAGCGCGAGCCGCTCGAGCGGGTCGGTCAGTTCGAGGCAGCTCTGCTTGTCCTCGAGTGCGAGCGGTAAGATTTCGATGAGTCGCGCACCCACCCACTCGGCGTCGTCATAACGCGGCTCGAGACCGGAATACACATCGCCGAGCTCGGGTAGCACGCGGCGCAGAAGATCGGCGAGATGTCGAAAATCTGCGGGTACCCTAATGATTTCAGGGTTGGTCGCATCGAGCCACTCGATCGAGCCCATATTGAGTCCATCGGCTTCGCGCCAACGATCGATCACGCGAAACCGTCGCTCACCTCGACACGTGATGCCGAGCAAGCCATCGGGTAATAAATTGAAATCGACGATGCGGGCCGTCGTACCGACGTCTGCGTAACCTGCGGGCTGACCGACTTCGGAGGCTCCGCTCACGAGTACCACGCCGAAGCAAACCTCTTCGCGCATGCAGCGCTTGACCATGTCGACGTAACGGGTCTCGAAGATGCGTAGCGGCAGCGGACCGTGGGGGAAGAGCACGGTATTGAGCGGGAAAAGCGGAAGCGTGGTCGCGCCGTTCATCCCCAACGCTTCATGAGTTCGTGTTCGATTCCGAATTGATCGAGAACGCGGGCCACGATGAAATCGACCAGCTCTTCGACGCGAGCCGGACGATTGTAGAAGCCGGGGTTAGCCGGCAGGATGCTCACACCCGCACGCGATAATCTGAGCATGTTTTCAAGATGAATCGTGGAGAACGGCGTCTCGCGCGGCACGATTACGAGATTGCCGCGCTCTTTGAGCACGACATCGGCCGCGCGCTCGAGCAAGTTCTCGCTCGCGCCATTGGCGATGGCAGACACCGTCGCCATACTCGCAGGGCAAACCGCCATGCGCAGCGGAGCTCCCGAACCACTCGCCACCGGCGAGGTCCACTCTTCGTCGCCAAACACGCGTAGCTGACCGTCGCGCGCACTGAAGAGCGTGGAGAGATATCGAGTTTGTTCTGCGGTGCGGCCCGGCAAACGACAGTCGGTCTCGGAGCCCACGACAATCTGCGCGGCTTTGGTGAACATCACATAGACCGTGTAGTCCGCCTTGATCAGGCAATCGATCAGCCGCAAGCCGTATTGCGCGCCCGAGGCACCCGTCATTCCTACCGTTACGGTGCGATCATCTTTGCGCGCCATGCGACCTCCCTCAGACGGCGACGCGCTCGAGCGCCGCCAGCAATTTTCCGTGCAAACCACCGAATCCGCCGTTGGACATGATCAGCGCGTGGTCTCCGGGGCGCAAGCGTTGGGCGAGCTCCTCGGCCAATACGTCGATCTCCCCAGAGAGGTGCCCGCGACTCCCGAGCGAGCGAACGACTGCCGCCGCATCCCAGCCGAGATCCGGCGGCACGTGAAACCAAACCTCATCGGCTGGTGCAAGCGATGCGGCCAGAGTGTCTTTGTGCACACCACGCTTCATGGTGGCCGAGCGCGGCTCGAGCACGGCGACGATACGCTCCCCTCCTACGCGACGGCGTAAGCCTTCGAGCGTGGTCGCGATCGCCGTGGGGTGATGTGCGAAATCGTCATAAACATGGATACCGCGCACCGAACCTCGCAGCTCCATGCGTCGCTTGATACCGCGGAATTCACTGAGCGCGGCGCAGGCGACTTCGGCTGGCACGCCGGCGTGCCGTGCGGCGGCGATCGCCGCCAGGGCATTGTCGACGTTATGACCTCCGATCTGCGACCAACGCACTCGACCGACTTTGGTGCCATCGAGTAATACGTCGAATTGCGAACCATCGACCGGCGTATCGAGATGCGCAGTCCATCTCGCCTGTGGGGCGCTGTCGCGCCCGAAAGATTCGCGCGGTGTCCAGCATCCCATCTCGAGCACGCGCGCCAGATGCGGATCCGTTGCATGGTGAACGATCAAGCCCGAGCCCGGGATCGTTCTGACGAGATGATGGAATTGACGCTCGATCGCCTCCACGTCCGGGTAGATATCGGCGTGGTCGAACTCGAGGTTGTTCAAGATAACCGTACGTGGACGGTAGTGGATGAACTTGGCGCGCTTGTCAAAGAAAGCAGTGTCGTACTCGTCCGCTTCGATGACGAAGAAAGGACTCTCGCCGAGTCGCGCACTGATACCAAGATCGTGAGGCACGCCACCGATCAAAAACCCGGGAGAAAGCCCGGCACATTCGAGGATCCAAGCGAGCATGCTCGTCGTCGAGGTCTTGCCGTGCGTGCCGGCGACGGCCAATACCCAGCGATCACGCAGCACTTCGCGAGCAAGCCACTCCGGGCCCGATTCGAAGGGGATCTGCCGCTCGAGCAGCGCCTCGATCACCGGTGCTCCTCGCGTCATGACGTTGCCGACCACGACGACATCGGGCGCGGGCTCGAGCTGCGCCGCATCGAAGCCTTCGACCACTTCAATGCCCAGTGCCGCGAGCTGCGTACTCATCGGCGGATAGACGTTTCGATCCGAACCGGTGACGCGGTGCCCTGCGGCTTTCGCGATCGCCGCGATGCCGCCCATGAAGGTGCCGCAGATGCCGAGAATGTGAACGTGCATGCTCAGACTTCGGGACTACCCACTCCGAGTGCCAAAGTGAGCGTGAACACGACGAACTCACCAAGCAGAAAGAGCACGATGCATTGGAATAGCGGACGCTCGATGGCCGAACGCAGGATGCGACCGTTGATGTAGATGAGATAGAGGCTGATAAGGAACGCGAGCATGGCGAGTGGTGATACGGCCACGGGCTGGCCGGGAGTGGGCCGCACGGTGGCAAGTACGGGAATGGCGATGGGCGCAAAGGCGCAGGCCACACCGAGCATCGCCGTGGCGGTTTGCAGGAAACGCTCAGGTTTGCCGAAGAGCCGCAGCACGAGCGCGAGCCAGCCGAGGGATACGAGGCCCGACAACAAGGCCTGAGGCAGCAGCGCCGCCTCATCGGGCATCAGCCAGGCTCCGAACCCACTCTGCAACACGACCAGCAGCACGAAGACACCCACGAGCAATCGCGGCGAAGAAGGCAAGTCTTCGGGTCCCGCGCGCAGACTGAGGATGTCCAGGAAGGTTTTGAGCGTCGAATTCATGAGCGTCCGTTCCCCTTAGGTCGGAATTCTTGCATAGTCGGGTCATGTCGTCGTCCACCGCACTCATCGAGAGCCCTGCGGCCCTCGAAGACCTCGCCGGTCGACTCGACGGCGAGGCGCTCGCGCTCGACACGGAATTCCTCCGCGAACGCACTTATCGAGCCGAATTGTGCTTACTGCAGCTTGCCTCATCCCGAGAGTCGGTCTGCGTGGATCCGCTCGCACTCGGCGATCTCGGCCCCTTGCGTACCGCGCTCTGCGCCGGAGGGCCCGTCAAAATTCTGCATGCCGGCCGACAAGACCTCGAGGTGCTCGCTCCCGTGGTCGGCACGGTCGCACCCCTGTTTGATACGCAGATCGCCGCGGCTCTTGCAGGATTTCCGGCTCAAGTGGGTTACGCCGAACTCGTGCGTCGACTACTCGATCGCGAGCTCCCCAAAGGTCAAACTCGAACGGACTGGTCGCGACGACCCTTGACTCCGGAACAAATCGAGTACGCCCTCGACGACGTGCGTTATCTACACGCTTTGCGCGATCGCCTGCTCAGCGAACTCGCGCGACTCCATCGCGAGGCATGGCTCAAAGAAGACCTCGAGGGCCTCAACGATCCGAAACTGCTGGTCGTCGATCCCGACAAGGCTTGGCAACGATTCAAAGGCACGCAGGGTTGGGACGACGGCCGGATGACGCTGCTCCGCGAACTCGCCGCATGGCGCGAGCGACGCGCCATATCAAAGAATAGACCTCGCGGGTGGATCCTCGATGACTCCGTGTTGCGCGAGATCGTGCAGCGCGTGCCGAGAGATCGCGAAGCGCTCGCGCAGGTTCCAGAGATACCCGAGGGTGTCGTCAAACATTCAGGCGAAGAAATTTTGAGGCTCGTCGAAGCGGCGCGCATTGATCATCCGCCACCACCACTGCCACGGCGCGAACGTCCCGATCCGGCCTTGCTCGCTAGAACGAAACGACTCTCGCAGGTGGTGCAAGCAGTTGCACAAGAGCTGTCGGTCGCCCCCGAGGTGTTGGCCACCCGAAAAGATCTCGAAGAAATTGCTCGCGGAGAAGACGCCGCGCGAACGCTCTGCGGTTGGCGAGCCGAACTGCTCGCCGATCGATTACGCGCCGCGCTGTAACGCCGCTTCGACTCGCGCCGTCACGTCGGCAAGCGGCGCATCAGCGTCGACCGTCTTGAGCAAGCCGCGCTCTTTGTAGAAGCCGACGAGTGGTGCCGTCTGGGCTTCGTACACGCCGAGACGCTTGGTCACAGTCTCCTCGGCGTCGTCGGGGCGCTGAATGAGGCGCGGCGTGGTGCACTGCCCATTGCAGGGCGGCGGTACCGGCACCGGAGCCGTGTGAACATTGAACACCCGGCCGCAGTCTTGGCAGCTGCGACGACCCGAGATGCGCTTGACGAGCAGCGCCGGATCAACATCGAAGAGAATGACGGCATCGAGCGGCTTGCCGAGCTCAGAGAGCATCGTCGAAAGCCCCTCGGCCTGCGGGATGGTGCGAGGAAAACCGTCGAGGATGAACCCGCGCGCGGCATCCGGCTCAGCGAGGCGCTCACGAACCATACCGAGAATGGTGGCGTCATCGACGAGTTGACCGGCATCCATGACCGACTTCGCACGACGACCGAGCTCGGTGCCCTCGCGAACGTGCGCGCGCAAAAGATCGCCCGTCGAGATCTGCGGAATCCCGTGGCGTTCGATGAGGCGCTGGGACTGGGTACCCTTGCCGGAGCCGGGGGCCCCAAGAAAAACGATTCTCATGACGGCCGGCACAGTACCCGGGCGATTCCGACAGGTCAAACCCTGCGTTATGCTCGCCGCCCATGAAAAAGACCAAGCCTCGCAATGCGTTTTATGCCCAGTCCGGCGGCGTCACGGCCGTCATCAACGCCTCGGCAGCGGGAGTCATCGAAACCGCTGCCCGCTACCCAAAGGCCATCGGCAAAGTGTATGCCGGCCGTCACGGCATCGTCGGCGCCCTCGAAGAAGATCTGATCGACTGCTCGAAAGAGAGTAAGGCGACGATCACGGGATTGCGCCATACGCCCTCCGGCGCCTTCGGCTCGGCCCGCTTCAAGCTCAAGGGGCTCGACCAAAACCGCCGCGAGTACGAACGTCTGATCGAAGTCTTCAAGGCCCACGACATCGGGTACTTCTTCTACAACGGCGGCAACGACTCCATGGATACGGCGCACAAAGTGGCGCAGATGGGCGAGCAGCTCGGCTACCCGATCACGTGCATCGGCGTCCCCAAGACCGTCGACAACGATCTGCCCTTCACCGACGCATGTCCGGGTTTCGGTTCGGTCGCCAAATATGTCGCCATCTCGACGCTCGAAGCCTCGCTCGATGTGGCCTCGATGGCGCGCACCTCGACCAAAGTATTCGTGATGGAGGTCATGGGTCGGCACGCCGGCTGGATCGCCGCTGCGGGCGGCCTCGCGGGCAAGGGTCGTGATGCGGCACCGCACATCATTCTCTTTCCGGAAATCGCCTTTGATCGAAAAGCCTTCTTGAAGCGTGTCAAAGATACTGTCGAACGCGTCGGATACTGCGTGATCGTCGTCTCCGAGGGCACTGCCGATGCCGACGGCCGCTTCCTGGCCGACGCCGGCACCAAAGATGCGTTCGGCCACACCCAGCTGGGCGGTGTCGGTCCCGTCGTCGCGAACATGGTTCGCGAGGCTCACGGTTACAAATACCACTGGGCAGTCGCCGATTACTTGCAGCGTGCCGCGCGACACATCGCTTCGAAGGTCGACGTCGATCAGGCGTACGCCATGGGTCAGGCGGCCGTCGAGCTCGCCGTGCAGGGTCACAACGCCGTGATGCCCATCGTGGTGCGTCAATCGTCGAAGCCCTATCGCTGGACGGTGGGTCACGTACCGCTCGCGAAGGTCGCCAACGTCGAGAAGAAAGTCCCGCGTGATTTCATCACGCCCGACGGCTTCGGCATCACCGAAAAATGCCGTCGCTACTTGTTGCCTCTCATCGGTGGCGGCGATCCGCCGCCCTACAAAGACGGTTTGCCCGTCTACGTGAAGTTGAAGGGCGTCGCGGTCAAAAAGAAATTGCGGCCCTTCAAGGTCTAGAACCGCACCTCGCAGCACCCCCGAACGGCAGTCCGGGGGTGCTGTGCTATATTTCGCCGCCGTTTAGGCACTTATTCCTAAAGGTTTTTTCTCAGGGGGACTCAAGAACATGGATGCCAATCTCTGGCTCTGGATCGCCATCGGCGCCGGGGCTCTCGCCGTGGTTTACGGCGCAATCGCCGCAGCCCAGATCAACGCCCTGCCCGCCGGCAACGCCCGGATGCAGGAAATCGCCGCGGCCATTCAGGCCGGTGCGAAGGCCTACCTCGATCGGCAATACACGACCATCGCCGTCGTCGGACTCGGTCTGTTCGCCATTCTCGGTCTCCTTCTCGATTGGGCCACGGCCGGCGGCTTCTTCGTCGGTGCGCTGCTCTCCGGTATCGCCGGTTACATCGGCATGAACGTGTCGGTGCGCGCGAACGTGCGCACCGCTGAAGCTGCGAATCACGGTCTGAACGCCGCGCTCGGCGTCGCGTTTAAGGGCGGCGCGATCACCGGCATGCTTGTGGTCGGACTCGGCCTGCTCGGCGTGGCGGGTTACTACCTCGCCATGCGCGGCGTGGTCGGTGACGATCTCGCGCTGCGCTCACTCGTCGGTCTCGCCTTCGGTGGCTCGCTGATCTCGATCTTCGCGCGTCTCGGTGGCGGCATCTTCACTAAGGGTGCGGACGTCGGCGCCGACCTCGTCGGTAAAGTCGAAGCCGGAATTCCCGAGGACGATCCGCGCAATCCGGCCGTCATCGCCGACAACGTCGGTGACAACGTGGGTGACTGCGCCGGCATGGCCGCGGATCTGTTCGAGACGTACGCCGTGACGCTCGTCGCCACGATGCTGCTCGGCGGCCTCATGCTCGCGAGCACCGATGGCGCTGCAATCATCTATCCGCTTGCGCTCGGTGCCGCCTCCATCGTCTCCTCCATCGTCGGCACGTTCTTCGTGAAGGCGAGCGAGGGCGGCAAGATCATGAATGCGCTCTACAAGGGCGTCATCGTCTCGGGCGTGGTCTCGGCCGTGATGTTCTGGTTCATCACCGACATGATCATGCCCGACAACTTCATCGGCATGTTCGGTTGCACGCTGATCGGTCTCGCGCTCACCGCGGCGATGATCGTCATCACCGAGTACTACACCGCGACAGAATACAGCCCGGTGCGGAAGGTCGCCGAAGCGTCGCAGACGGGTCACGCGACCAATATGATCGCCGGTCTCGGCGTGTCGATGAAGTCGACCGCTCTGCCCGTCATCGCGGTCTGCGCCGCCATTTGGGGTGCGTACACGCTCGAGGGTCTCTATGGCATCGCGATCGCCGCGACCGCCATGCTCTCGCTCACGGGCATGATCGTCGCACTCGATGCCTATGGTCCGATCACGG
>JBIIHO010000061.1:0-8397 GCA_044235605.1 Steroidobacteraceae bacterium
CCCGCCGGACCGCCATTGAGCAGCCGGACTCGCGCATCCTGGCCTTTCACCTGCGGATACTTCAGCAAATCTGCGCGTACGAGATCGCCACCTCGCAAGCTGATATCGAGATCGAGCACATCCGTCGTGACTCGAAGCTCCCGCGGCAGCGCAGCAGATGTTGCGACAGGCGCATCAGTCGGCATCGAAACGCCATCCACGGCAGGAGACGCCTCGGCTTGTGCGCCAGTGGACGCCGTCGAGGGAATCTCTGCGGACAGCGAGGAGGGCGAAGCGCTCGGCGCGCTCACCGGAGGAGCGGTGGGCGGCGCGGCGCGCGGCACGCTTGAGCCAAGGCCGCTCGTGGGAGTTGAGCTCGGTGCGGCCGGCGGGTTGGTTTCAAGAGGGGCGTAGTCTCGTTGCCAAGTCTCGAAGTTGATCCACAGTACGAGAACCAGGCCGAGCCACAAAAACATGCGTGCGTTGGTCGAAGTCACAATTAGCCTTGTCGAGATATCAAAGAAATAAAGGGGTCAGTCTGCGGCGCGAGGCGGCACGGGGTCGAATCCGCCTTCACGAAAAGGATGGCAGCGCGCGATGCGTCGCACGGCGAGCCACGATCCGCGAAGTGATCCGTGCGTCTCCAGCGCCTCCATCGCGTAGTGCGAGCATGACGGATGATAACGACACGTAGGCCCGCGCCACGGGCTGATGAGCAATTGGTAGGACCTGATCAGGGCCCGGAGGATGGCGCGCATGTCATTTCTACCTTTTGCCAGAGCGCATCGAGGCTCTCGCGAATTCGGGTGGCCGGCGCCTCGCGGGCCGCTGCGCGCGCGCCGACGATGAGGTCGACCGCAGGCAGGCGGTGCTGAGCGTGCCGGAACGATTCGCGAATTATGCGACGAAGTCTGTTACGGGCGACTGCATTTCCGATCACTCTGGCGCCTATGGACAGACCAAGGCGGGGACCTCGGCCACTACTCGGGCACACGATGAGCGAAAAACAGGAATTTCCGAGACGGCGTCCGTCCCGGTAGGCAGTTTCAAAGTCTGTTTTGCGCAATACCCGGCGCGAAGGCGGGAAGCCCGACCGTTGGGGTCGGGTGTCAGCGTCCCGAATCAGGGGATCAGCTTCTTGCGACCTTTGGCGCGGCGGCGGGCAAGGACTTTGCGCCCGTTGGCCGTAGCCATGCGCGCCCGGAACCCATGGGTGCGGGCACGACGGACTTTACTGGGCTGATAGGTGCGTTTCATGGAGTCGTCACCGGAAAAAGGCCGCAAAGGGTAAGCAGGGGGTCCAGTGGTGTCAAGCCAAAAAGATATCCACAGGCCTCGGGACCGGTATATTCTCCCCATCCCCTTGGTGAAACCCATCCCCCGCGCTTTCAGGGAGGCCGGCATTCGCGTGGACGCGTCGATTTGGAATCGCTGCCTGATGGCTCTGGAGTCGGAGCTGCCGGACACCCAGTTCAACACCTGGGTGCGGCCCCTGCAGGCCATTGAAAGTGACGGGTTGCTGCGGTTGCTGGCGCCCAATCGCTTCGTCGTCGATTGGATCAACGCTAATTTGATGAATCGAATCACGAGCCTCGTGCACACACAGCGGGGCGATCATTCGATTCGCGTAACGATCGAGGTCGGTGAAAAGCCGGAGCCTGTAACTGCGCACATCGAGAATCCGGTAGCGAGAGAATTGAGCCGAGTCGCACGCCGACCGAATGTCGAAATCGTCGGTGGTCGGCTCAACCCAGACTCGACTTTCGATTCCTTCGTCGTCGGAAAAAGCAATCAGCTCGCGAAAGCCGCTGCGCAGCAAGTGGCTGAAAATCCAGGGAGAGCGTACAACCCGTTGTTCATTTACGGCGGAGTAGGTCTAGGTAAAACACACCTTATGCACGCGGTCGGGCACGCCATCATCGCGAAGAATCCTCAGGCCCGTGTGGCCTATGTGCATTCCGAGAGATTCGTCAGCGATATGGTCAAAGCGCTGCAGCACAATCAAATGAACGACTTCAAAGCGGCTTATCGAACTCTCGATGCGCTGTTAATTGACGACATTCAGTTTTTTGCCGGCAAGGAGCGGTCGCAAGAAGAGTTTTTCCATACCTTCAATGCGCTGCTCGAGGGTCAGCAGCAGGTCATCCTGACCTGCGACCGCTACCCAAAAGAGGTCGAAGGTCTAGAGGAGCGGCTGAAATCGCGCTTCGGATGGGGTCTTACGGTGGCCATCGAGCCGCCCGAGCTCGAAACCTGCGCCGCCATTCTCATCAGCAAAGGCGAAGCGGCAGGCGTCACCCTGAGTCAGGATGTCGCGCTCTTCATCGCGAAGCGAATTCGCTCAAACGTCCGTGAGCTGGAAGGGGCTTTACGTCGGGTTATCGCTAATTCCCGCTTTACGGGGCAGCCAATTACCCTCGATTTCACCAAAGAGGCGCTGCGCGACCTTCTGACCCTCCAAGCCAGGTTGATCACGATCGAGAATATTCAAAAAACTGTTGCTGATTACTTCAAGGTCCGGGTCGCGGACTTGTTGTCTGAACGCAGAAGCCGCTCCGTTGCGCGTCCTCGTCAAATTGCGATGGCGCTTGCGAAAGAACTCACCAGCCACAGTCTTCCGGAGATCGGCGACGCGTTCGGCGGGCGAGATCATACGACGGTGTTGCACGCTTGCCGTCGCATCAAGGAACTACGGGAGGTCGAGCAGCGGATTGCTGAAGATTATTCAAATCTGTTGAGAACTCTGACGAATTGATGTTTGTATCCTGTGGATGTTTTCGTAGGCGAAAATCATTCACAATCGGCACACAGGTAATGGGCGGGTTTTCCCGCAATCAGCACACCGGGGTGAATGGCACAACATACTGAAAACACCGGGAATTCCAGGGTTTTCCAGTTATCCACCGTGCTAATAACCTCTACAGTCTTTCTTAAATCTAATAAAGAATTTATGAAACTCACAGCCACCCGCGAAGAGATCCTCGGTCCGGTTCAGCATGTGATCGGTGTCGTCGAGCGCCGTCAGACGATGCCGGTGTTATCGAACGTGCTGCTCAGCGCTCGAAACAACCGACTTAGCGTCACGGGCACCGATCTCGAGGTTGAACTCGTCAGCTCAGTAGCACTCAAGGTGCAAACCGCAGGCGACGTGACGGTTCCAGGTAGAAAGTTTCTGGACATCTTGAGGTCTCTCGCTGAAGGCTCCAGCGTCACGCTCGCTCTCGAGAGCGATCGGCTGGTCATCCGCGCGGGTCGTAGCCGATTCACACTATCGACGCTCCCATCTGCGGAGTTCCCGATCGTCGAGGACATCAACGCACAGCAGGTTCTCAAACTTCCGCAGGCGGAGTTTCGGAAGCTTATCGACAAAGTTCATTTTTCCATGGCCCAGCAGGATGTCCGCTACTACCTAAACGGTATGTTGCTTGAGTCAGAGGGCGGAAAGGTTCGGGCCGTGGCGACCGATGGCCACCGCCTCGCGTTGTGCGAAGCCGCGCTAAAAGAGCGGGTCACCGGCAAGCAACAAGTCATCTTGCCGCGAAAAGGCGTGATGGAGCTTCAGCGCATGCTGAACGGCGAGGGCGAGGTGGCGCTGGAGATCGGAACCAACCACGTTCGCTGCGAGATCGGCGATGTTCGCTTCACTTCAAAGCTCATTGACGGCAGATTCCCCGAATACAGCCGCGTGATTCCTGCGAACGCTCACCGCATAATCGACGCAGATCGCGGATTTTTGAAGCAAAGTCTTACAAGAACGGCGATTTTGTCGAACGAGAAGTATCGCGGTATTCGCCTCAACGTAAAACCAAACCTTCTGACGCTCCAGGCACACAATCCGGAGCAAGAAGAGGCAGAGGATCAAATTGAGGTCACCTATTCTGGCGAAGAGATAGAGATCGGCTTCAACGTCACGTATCTGCTCGACGCTTTGTCGGCGATCGAGACCGATCGGGTCAATATCGCGCTCACCGACTCCAACAGCAGCTGCCTGATCACCGCGGCATCGCCAGACGGTACCAAGTACGTTGTCATGCCGATGAGGCTCTGAGACAAGGAATGCCTTTAGCGGAGCTCACGCTCGAGAACCTCCGCTGCATCGATAAAGCCGAGATGGCCTTCGGGCCGGGAACCAATTTGGTTTTCGGCGCTAATGGTGCAGGGAAGACCACCGTCTTGGAGGCGGTTTTCCTGCTCGGAAGAGGCCGCTCCTTCCGAACCCGTCTCAACGAGCGGATCGTCCAACACGGAAAACCCTTCGCCCGCGCGATTGGGCAAGTTGCCGCCGATCCTGTCCCTAGACGGCTCGGTATCGAAATCCAGCGCGGCGCCGACGCCAAATCAGGGACCATTGGCCGCCTAGACGGGGTCGATTTGCGCAGCTTCGCAGAGCTAGCGCTGGCTTTTCCCGTTCAAGCCATGGACCCGGACGCCCATAAACTCATCGAGGAAGGATCGTCACGCCGCCGGCGCTGGTTGGACTGGGCGGTGTTCCACGTGGAACAGGGGTTCGCATCGAGCTGGACGCGATATCAAAAAGCTCTGCAACAACGAAACGCAGCCCTTCGAGCCGGGCGATCTGAGTTCACGGCTTGGGACCCAGAGTTGGCGAAAGAGGGCGAGGCGCTGACGGCGGCGAGAGACCGGGTAGCAGCTGCGCTCGTACCGTACTGGTCTGAGATCGCTTCCGAACTGACCGGGCTGGAGATCGCTCTCGACTTTCAGCCCGGCTGGGATCGAGAAAATCCCTTGATCGATATCTTGGCTGCCTCAGCCAGCCGAGATCGGGATCGTCGATCGACATCACTCGGGGCTCATCGGGCTGATCTAACCCTAAAGATCAAGGGTAGGGTTGCCCGCGAAGTCCTGTCACGGGGACAACAGAAACTTGCTGCAGTCGCCCTGAACCTTTGCCAACTCGAGTACCTGAAACGGGAACATGGCCTAAGTCCGACGTTGCTGCTGGACGATCCATCGGCCGAACTAGACCGAGAGCGGCTGGGGCGATTCATCACCCGAGTTGAGGCGCTGCAGACCCAATTGATCGTCACCGCGCTGGATCGAGACACCCCTCTTTTTGGCCAGCCAGAAACCGTGTTTCACGTGGAACAGGGGAGGGTATTTCGGGTATGATTTCGCATCACATTATCGGGCTTAAGCATGTCTGAATCAGACGTCTACGATTCCAGTAAAATCAAAGTCTTAAAGGGGCTAGACGCCGTTCGAAAACGGCCTGGAATGTACATCGGCGATACCGATGACGGCACCGGCCTACATCACATGGTTTTCGAGGTCGTCGACAACTCCATCGACGAAGCGCTAGCCGGCCATTGTGACCGCATAGTGGTCACGATCCATGCTGACGAGTCCGTTACCGTCGAAGACAACGGCCGCGGCATACCGGTCGACATTCACGCCGAAGAAGGCCGGTCTGCTGCCGAAGTCATCATGACCGTGCTGCATGCGGGCGGAAAATTTGACGACAGCTCGTACAAAGTTTCAGGCGGTTTGCACGGCGTCGGCGTTTCGGTCGTGAATGCGCTGTCGGATGTGTTGCATCTCACCATTCATCGCGACGGCAAACTGCACAAGCAGGAATATCGACTCGGCGAACCCGTCGCGCCCCTCGCGGTCGTCGGAACCACCGATCGAACGGGCACGAGCGTTCGTTTCAAACCCAGCCCGACGATTTTCACGAACATCCAGTTCAATTACGACATTCTCGTCAAGCGACTGAGAGAACTCTCGTTTCTCAACTCTGGCGTCTGCATCGAACTCATCGATGAACGCGAGGACAGACGCGACGTGTTCCAGCACGAAGGCGGGCTACAGGCGTTCGTTGGGCACCTCAACCGTTCGCGCCAAGCGATCCATGACCAAGTGTTTTGGTTTCGTACGCAAGAAGGCCCCATCGGTGTCGAGGTAGCGATGCAGTGGAACGACTCTTATCAAGAGTCGATGTTCTGCTACACCAACAACATCCCACAAAAAGACGGCGGCACACATCTCGCGGGCTTTCGTGCTGCACTGACGCGCACGCTCAATGATTACATCGAAAAAGAAGGTATCGCCAAGCGCGAGAAAGTGCCGACCACCGGTGACGATTCTCGCGAAGGCCTAACAGCCATTCTTTCGGTCAAGTTACCGGATCCGAAGTTCTCGTCACAAACCAAAGACAAGCTCGTTTCTTCGGAAGTGAAAGGCGTTGTCGAGACGGCTGTCGCTCAAAAATTCTCGGAATTCCTGCTTGAAAAGCCGCAGGAAGCGAAGGCTATTGCCGGAAAAATCATTGAAGCAGCCCGCGCGCGCGAAGCAGCCCGAAAAGCTCGAGAGCTCACGCGACGCAAAGGCGCGCTCGACATCGCAGGCCTTCCCGGAAAGTTGGCAGATTGCCAAGAAAAGGACCCCGCGCTTTCCGAGCTGTTCATCGTCGAGGGTGACTCGGCAGGCGGCTCGGCCAAACAGGGCAGGGATCGTCGCACTCAGGCGATCTTGCCCCTGAAGGGAAAGATCCTGAACGTCGAAAAGGCGCGCTTCGACAAGATGCTCTCGTCCGCCGAAGTGGGCACGTTGATTACGGCGCTCGGTTGCGGCATCGGACGCGACGAGTTCGACGTCGAGAAGCTTCGCTATCACCGCATCATCATCATGACGGACGCGGACGTCGATGGAAGCCACATCCGTACGCTGCTGCTGACGTTCTTCTATCGACAGTTGCCTTTGCTCATCGAGCGAGGCCACATCTTCATCGCCCAACCGCCGCTCTATAAGGTGAAGCGCGGCAAGCAGGAGATGTATGTCAAAGACGATATCGAACTCAACGCCATGCTGCTCAACTCGGCGCTCGAAGATGCCGAGTTGCATCTCAACTCGTCGGCGCCACCGCTTCGCGGCGCGGGGCTTGAGTCACTCGCTCGGCAGTACGTCGAAGTGCAGGGCATCATCGAACGCTGGGCGCGACGGTACGATGCGCGCGTGCTCGAGCAGCTGCTCTACGTCCCCGTCGTGTCGCGCAGCGACTTCGATCGTCCGGAGTGGGTGACGGCTTGGGCCGACGATTTGGCTAAACGCCTCAACGTGGCGGCTGATGGTAATGCGGTCTACAAACTCGAATTTCAGCCGCCTTCGGACGGCCAGACCATCGCCCGTATTCACGTCTCGAAAGCGGAGCACGGTAGCCGCTTCGATAAATATCTCACTCGCGATTTCTTCGATTCATCGGAGTACCAACGTATCGCTGCACTTGCGAAGACGCTTGCTGGAATGATCGGCGAGGGTGCTTTCGTTCGTCGTGGAGAAGCACGTCGCGACGTATCGTCGTTCAAACAGGCCATCGATTGGCTGTTCGACCACGCCAAGCGCGGCCAGTCCATCCAGCGCTACAAGGGTCTCGGCGAAATGAACCCCGAGCAACTTTGGGACACCACCATCAATCCCGAGACGCGGCGTCTCATGCAGGTTCGTATCGAAGATGCCGTGGCAGCCGACGAGGTCTTTACCACGCTGATGGGTGACGAGGTCGAGCCGCGTCGAGAGTTCATCGAAAAGAACGCTCTCGCGGTGTCCAACCTCGACGTTTAAGGGTCACCAAAGCGCCGGCCGAGCGTCGGAATTATGAGCGCCAGCCAAACCATCCTCCAATCTTTGCCTGTTGGCGAGCGTGTGGGGATCGCGTTTTCCGGCGGTCTCGACACGAGCGCGGCAGTTCACTGGATGCGCGCTCACGGCGCCCGACCCTGTGCGTACACGGCGAATCTCGGTCAGCCCGACGAGACGGACTACGACGCTATTCCGCGCAAGGCGCTAGCGCTCGGCGCAGAACATGCGCGACTCATCGATTGTCGTCATCAACTCGTTGCGGCAGGGCTTGCCGCTATTCAGAGTGGCGCCTATCACATCACGACAGCCGGGACGACGTACTTCAACACTACGCCCCTTGGTCGTGCCGTGACAGGGACTGCACTGGTCCTCGCCATGCGCGAAGACGGTGTCGACATCTGGGGTGATGGCAGCACCCACAAGGGCAACGATATCGAGCGCTTCTATCGCTACGGGTTGCTGGCTAACCCCGCGTTGCGCATCTACAAACCGTGGCTCGACTCGCGCTTTATCGCCGAGCTGGGTGGTCGTCGCGAGATGTCGGCCTATCTCGCCTCCGCTCGACTCGATTACCACATGAGCGCGGAGAAAGCGTACTCGACGGACTCAAATCTCCTGGGCGCAACCCATGAGGCGAAGGATCTCGAGTTGCTCAGCCGGGGCATCCAAATCGTCGAGCCGATCATGGGCGTCGCGTTTTGGCGCGATGACGTTGTCGTTCAACGCGAAACGGTGAGTGTACGTTTCGAGGCTGGCCGACCCGTCACGCTCAACGGTCAAAATTTTGCCGACGACTTGGCGCTTTTCGAAGAAGCCAACCGC
>JBIIHO010000062.1:0-8391 GCA_044235605.1 Steroidobacteraceae bacterium
TTCGATCGCTTCGCGTGAGGTCAACACCCTCAACGCCAGCATCGGCTTCAAGGCTGCCGGATTCGACGTCCTCGTTTGGGGCCGTAACCTGAACGACGACGAGTACATGCTCCAGGTCTTCCCGGCCGTTGCTCAGGCGGGCAGCTTCTCGGGCTATCCGAACCAGCCCCGCACCTACGGCGTGACGCTGCGCAAGCAGTTCTGATCTAGCCAGGTTCCGTCAGGAACGAAGGGCGGTCGTGGAAACGCGACCGCCCTTTTTCTTTACTCGGGCCGCTTGGCGCCCTGCAAAGGAAAAAACGTTGCGTATCCACCACAATGGAATTTGAGCGCTAAGCGGTTTTGGTGTTTACTTAGGGCTCTCGGTTGCGTCGGCAACCCCATTGGTCTCTCAAATAAGAGTTAATAGGAAGGGCACTGCATGCACACTGTCAGTCGTTCAACCGTGATCGCGTCCTGCGTCGCGGGCTTGCTTGCAAGCGCAGGGGCGTTGGCCGCTCCGCAATCGTCTTCGAACACTTCGTCGGCGCAAGATGAAGGCCTCGCCGAAGTCGTCGTCACCGGTTCGCGCATCAAGCGCGCAGTGACCGACGGCGCTTCGCCGGTCGTCGTTCTCACGAACGAAGATATCGCGAAAGAAGGTTTCCAAACTGTAGCGGATGCACTGCAGACGCTCAGCCAGAACACGACGAGCTCGTTCACGGGCGACCTCGCGGTTACAGGCTTCTCGCCGAACGCGCAGGTGGTCAACCTCCGAAACCTCGGCCCCGGCTACACGCTCACGTTGATCAACGGTCGTCGTCCGGCGCAGTACCCGCAGCCGTACAACCGCGACAACAATGTCGTGAACGTTCGTGCCATTCCGTCTTCGGCCATTGAGCGCATCGAGATTCTCACCGGCGGCGCATCGGCCATTTACGGTGCGGACGCCGTTGCGGGTGTGGTGAACATCATCACGCGCAAAGATTTTGACGGTAATCAAGTCACGCTCACCGGTGGCACCACCGATGAAGGCGGCGGCGGCAACTACAACGTCACGTACACTGGCGGTCGCACCGGCGATCGCTGGAGCGCAGTCTACGCGCTGCAGTACAGCGAGTCGGATCCCGTATTCGGCACGCAGCGCAAGCAGTTCGCGGATACGCGTAACGGGCCTCTTGGCACTTTTGTGAACCCTGGTTTGTCGCTCGTGGCACTCAGCGGAACGCGCGCAGGCGGCCCAAACGCGTTGGTTCCTTCAAACGCTGTGTGCGATGCATTCGGTTACTCGCGCCCGACGCCCGGAGTACCCACCACCCGTGGTGATTATTGCGGATCATTTACCCAACCCGGGTCTCGAACGATCAGCAACTACTACAAGTTTTACTCGGGATACCTTAACGCCACCTATGATTTGACGGAAAATACGCAGGTCTTCGGCGGGTTCACGTACTACAAGTCAGATGCGAAGGCATCCTCTGGTACTGAGTTCTGGGGAACTGTTGTTGCACTTGATCCGTTCACCACAAACGTGTTGGGCGGGAACTCCGAGTTCTTCTACGAGCCTACTCTTGGGGACTTCGTGCGTCTGCAGCGGTCCTTTAATCCGTTCGAACTGGGCGGCTCAGAAGCCGTTACTACCTTTTTCGATGAAGAGACATACGATTTCACCCTTGGCATCAAGGGGACGATAGCGGATAAGTATGAGTACGAGCTTTCGTACATGCAGTCTCAGTACGATTACGTACAAGACAGACCAAGGCTTTTGGCGAAGGCAATGCACGACAGGTTCCTCGGGCCACTCCTTGGCTACACATCAGCGCCAAACTTTCCGGCGGGTCTGCGTGGCTTCCCAATCTTCCAGATCAACCGAACGGCATGGAATACGCCTTTCACTCCGGAAGACTACCGGGCGGTGTCAACTCGAGTGCTGAATGTCGCCGATACGGATTCCAAAACGCTCAACGCCACGCTCTCGGGTGAACTACTCACTCTTCCAGCGGGACCCGTTGGTTTTGCCGCTGTCCTCGAGTCCGCATCACAATCGGTTGATCTGAGGAGCGATCCTCGGACAAATCCGTTGCGCCCGGTTGATAGTCAGACGGTCTTCAACTTGGTTAGCTCCGGTCGCACAACCGGTACCAGAGATCGTGTTGCGGCCGGTCTTGAGTTGAGAGTGCCTGTCACCTCAGAAATTACAACGACACTCGCAGGTCGTTGGGATAAGTACGACGACATTTCCGCGGTTGATGACGCGGTAACATATCAAGTGGGTCTCGAATGGCGCCCGGTCGAGGATTTCCTCCTCCGTGGAGCCATGAGCACCAGCTTCCGTGCACCCGACATGCAGTTGGTCTTCGCCGAAGGCGCCGCATCGTTTTCGGGAATTTTAGACGCATACCTTTGCCGAGCCGGCGTTGGGCCAGCCGCTATCTTGGGTCCTCGTACCACAGCTCAATGTAATGTTGCTGGAGATCCAACTGTCTACTCAACACAAACCCGAATAGCGGGCAATCCGCTCCTGAAAGAGGAAGAGGGTGAGTCTTTCACCGTTGGGTTCGTTTGGGATATCAACGACAACCTGTCTCTGACTTCCGACTATTACCAGATCAAACTTGAGGATGCCTCGTCACAACTCTCTTCATCCTTTCTTTTGACTAACGAAGCAAACTGTCGTTTGCAGAAGTTCCCGGACGGGCGACCTTTCGATCAGTCGTTGGATTCGTCCTTTTGTCAGAATGTAATCGGTCTGATTGCTCGCCAGAGCGCGCCAGGAACCACAGCGGATCAGACCATTACTTCAATCAGTTCGGCGTACATCAATACCGCACTCATCGAAACCAGCGGTGTCGACACTACGCTGCGCTTTGTCGTACCGACCGAGAAGTGGGGTAGCTTCCGTTTCGACACCTCTTACTCGGTGGTTCTGACGGATAAATACAAGCAGTTTGCGGCTGATCGGCTGATCGACTACCGCGACAGCATTGCAAGCTTCAACCAGCGCAGCCGCGTTCGCGCGACGCTGGGTTGGGGAATGCGTGACTGGAATGCCACGCTCTTCGCGACTCGTTATGGCAGCAACGGTAACTCCGTGAATGCCGCCGGTACGAACGCGGTGGGCACTGCTTATGGTACGCGTCTACAGCCGTACATGCTGTATAACTTCCAGGTTGGCAAGCGCATCAGCGACAACATGCGTGCTTCGGTCACGGTCGTGAACCTGTTCAACAAGCAGTACCGCGAAGATGCTAGTGCCACTGGATATCCGTTCTTCGAGTACTACCTCGGCGCCGATCCGCTCGGCCGCCGTTACAACGCGAATATCAGCTACAAGTTCTGATCTTCGTCTGACTCGCGTTGAGGAGAACCCGGCTTCGGCCGGGTTCTCTTTTCTTGGGTTCAGGAAAATGCTAATTATTCGGACATGAAACTTTTCAAAACCCGGCCGCGCTTCGTCGCGACTCTCCTCCTCGCACTACCCGCTCTCGCGTGGACAAACCCCATCCCGGTCTCAGACTTCTACAAGCGGCCGCCGATGTCGGGCTTCCAGCTCTCGCCCAACGGCAAATACCTTGCTGCCGTCGTACCGATTGGTCAGCGTCGCAATGTTGCCGTCATCGATCTCGAGACGCGTAAGGCTTGGCCTGTCACCTCCATCACCAAACAAGATATCGGCGGTTTCGTGTGGGCGACCGACGACCGTCTGCTCTTTTTCCTCGACAACGAGGGCAACGAGTCCCGCGGTATTTTTGCGGTGGACCGTGACGGCAAGAACCCCAAGATGCTCATCGAACCACCCGAGTCGCAGATCCGTGCGGGACGCTTCGAAGTGCTCGGTGCCGACATCGTCTCGCTCATGGAAAACGATCCCGAGCGGGTGCTGATCTCGGTCTCGCGCGTTCAAGAAGAGGGCATCGTTCAAGACATCGAAACGCTCAACATCTACACGGGCAAGCGACTGCGAAAGATTAAGAATCCTGGAAAAATCACGAGCTGGATCGCCGATCGTAACGGTGAGGTGATCGGCGCCGTACGCGTAGAGGGTGTCGAAACGTCTTTCCTGTTCCGTGATAGCGAATCGAAGGAATTCGAGGAATGGTCGCGCTCACGCACCGGCCAACCAAGCTGGTCACCTGCCTATATCAGCCAGAGTCGCGACAAGTGGTACGTCTCCTCGCGTCTCGACGCGGCGGGCAATCCCCGCGATAAGGCAGCGATCTTCCGCTTCGATCCCAAGTCGCGAAAGATCGGCGAGCTCGTCTACGAACATCCAGATGTCGACGTGGGCGGCGTGCTGGGCTCCCGCGTCTCCGACGACATGATCGGCGTGTCGTATTCGGCAGATAAACCTCAGCAGGTTATCTTTGACCCTAAACTCAAGGAGCTACAGGCGACTCTCAAGACCCGTTTTCCCGGTCAGCAGGTGTTTCTCTCAAGCGCCTCGCGTGACGAGCAGAAGATGATTTTTGCCGTCACGTCCAGCACGAATCCCGGACGATTTTTCTTATTCGACCGCAGCAAGAATGCCTTCGAGGAGCTCGCCTCGGTTCTGCCTTGGCTCAAAGAATCTGAGCTCTCGCCGATGAAGCCGCTCAAGATCGTCGCACGCGACGGTCTGACGTTACCGTCCTATCTCACAATCCCGCGCCAGTCGAATGGAAAAAATCTCCCTCTGGTGCTGATGCCCCACGGTGGACCACGCGCCCGCGATTTCTACGGCTTCGATCCATTGGTCCAGATCATGGCGAACCGCGGTTACGCGGTACTGCAGGTCAATTTCCGCGGATCCGTCGGATTCGGCCTCGCTTTTGACAAAGCGGGATGGCGCGAGTGGGGTGGCGCGATGCAGCAAGACCTCATCGACGCGCTCAAATGGACCATCGCCGAGGGGATCGCCGATCCGCAACGCATCTGTATCTTCGGTGCGAGCTACGGCGGCTACGCCACCATGATGGGGCTCGTGCAAAACCCAGAGCTCTTCAAGTGCGGTATCAACTATGTCGGTGTGACCGACTTGCCCTTGCTGTTGCGTACGATCCCTCGCGCATGGGAACCCCTGCGCGAAGACATCAAACTGCAAATCGGAGAGGGCAAAAGCGATCTCGCAGAGCTCGAGGCCCGCTCGCCCACGCGTTTCGCCGATCGCATCAAGGCGCCAGTACTCATGGCTTACGGTGCGCGCGATCCGAGAGTCGTGCTCGAACACGCACGAATGATGGAGCGTGAGCTCAAGAAAAACTCTGTCCCTTACGAACTCATCGTCAAAAAAGACGAAGGGCACGGTTACGCCAAGTTCGACAACCAAGTCGAGTTTGGCGAAAAGGTCGTAGCTTTCCTCGACAAGCACATCGGCGCCAGCGCGGCAGGGTCTGCACCTTCTGCCACGACAACGGCCTCGACGATTGCTACACCTTGAACGAGCCGAAGCCTTGAGTAATCGTGCAACGTTCTGCGCTCGCGACGGAACGCAGCTCGCCGTGTACGACTGGCCGGTCGAGGGGGCAGCCCTCACAGCGCTCATCGTTCACGGTCTTGGCGAACATGCCGGTCGCTACGAGTTGCTCGCGCGCTGGCTCAACTCGAAGGGCGTCGCGGTCCGCGCTTACGATCAATTCGGACATGGGCATTCCGAAGGGGCACGCGGAGGCTTGATGAGAGAAGGTCAGCTCCCCGAGCATCTCGGCGAATTGGCTACCGCGACGATGAAGCACTCATCATTTTCGTCTCGCCCGCTCGTCGTGATCGGCCACAGCTTGGGCGGGCTTGTCGTCGCCTCGGCGATTCGACGCAGTCTCGTCGATCCGAAGCTTGCCGTACTCTCGTCCCCGGCCCTCGCCGTACGCATGGCGTCATGGCAGCGCGCCGCAGTCAAAGTATTACCGCGCCTTGCTCCCGCGCTCACCTTGGGCAACGGACTCGATCCAAGCAAACTCTCGCATGACCCGCAGGTCGTCGCGGATTACATCGCCGACCCACTAGTTCACGACCGCATCTGCGCGCGACTCGGTGCCTTCATTGCAGCTGAAGGTGAGCGGGTACTCGAGTCGGCACCAAGGTGGCAGACGCCTACCTGGGTGCTCTATGCCGGGGATGACCTTGCCGTCGACCCCTCAGGTAGCCGCGGGTTTGTCTCCGCTGCGCCATCGAACATCGTCAAAGCTCAGTGCTTTCCGGCGATGTATCACGAGATCTTCAACGAACCCGATCGTGCAATCGCGCTTAGCGCCCTCGAAACAGCGCTCGCTGACGTGGCGTGACGAGCGCCCAAACGATTGCGGCAAACACCGCCACAGCACCTGAGATTGCGGCGACGCGTACGCCATCGGTGATGCGCTCGTCTCCGAGAAATACGCCGACGGCTGCCCAGATAAATACCGCGCCGTAAGTCGCGCTACGGGTTATTGAGACCATCCACACGTAGACCGCTGTCGCGCCGCACACCGTGGCGAGCGCCCAGTCATCCATTGATAATTCAAACGGATACCAGTTCAAATCAAAGAAAAGCGTGGCGAGGTTGACGAGGGTCGCCGTCGTGATCCAGCCAAAGTAGATGGCGAAGACGCCATCGACACAAAGGAACTCACCCGTCGAGGGCGGCGAGAGTCGCCGCAAGCGCATGAAGATCACGATGAGCGTGGCGAGGATGAACAACATGATCAAGACGCTCAACATCACCTGCCGATAGTGCCAAGCGAAGATCCACGCGGCGTTGCCGAGCGCGTTGAGAAGATAAGGGTTGGTGATCGTCGAGATGCGAGAGCGCATACGAGGCGAGCCACGCCACGCCGATATCCCGAAAGCGAGTAGGCCAAGATAGATGACGGACCAGATCGAGAACACATACCCTGGCGGTGTGAAGCCGGTCGGATAAAGCCGAGAGAGCTCACCCGTATTAAGCCCGTTGATCGGCACGATGTTGGCTGCGGCGTTCACGATGAGTACCATGACCGTCGCAAGCAGCGGAAAGAAGGAGCGATCCATATGACAACCTCCTGGCGTGCCATCATACTCACATCGCTGCTCGGGCTAGGAGCTTGCTCGACGATGACTCTGGACGGCCGCCTTATCGATACCCGCTATCAAAGCACTAATCACGATAGCCGGGTGCGTTATTTGATCCTTCACTTCACGCAGCTCGACTTCGATCGTTCGGTGCAAGCCCTCACCCGTGCAGAGGGTCCTCGTCGGGTCAGCAGCCATTACCTCATCGGCCTCGAGCCGCCGACCATCTATCGCATGGTCGACGAGGATCGCCGCGCCTGGCATGCCGGCCAAAGTTTTTGGCGTGGGGACACCCAACTCAACGCGAGCTCCATCGGCATCGAGATCGTGAACATGGGCGACGATGCTGCGCCAGGCGTCGAGTTCGCCGACTTCCCCCCCGCCCAGATCGACGCCGTCGTCTCGCTCGTTCGCGACATCGTCACCCGGCACCGCATCGCACCGCATCGGGTGCTCGGCCACAGCGACATCGCCCCGCAACGCAAGACAGATCCCGGCCCGAAGTTCCCGTGGGGTCGCCTTGCCGAAGAGGGACTCGTTCCGTGGCCTGACCCGGCGGCGGTCGATGCGGCCCGAGCTGCCCACCAAGCCTCTCTGCCTGCGGTCAGCTGGTTTCAGCAGCAACTCGATGCCGTCGGCTTCGAGGTCCCGCGGCATGGCGAGTTCGACGAGGCCACCCGCCGGGTGATCGCCAACTTCCAGATGAAATACCGACCCGCCAAGTTCGATGGTCAACCGGACGCCGAGACGGCCGCTCTGCTCGAGGTGACCAGTCGTCCCTCGGGTTGGGTGATCCGCGAGAAATCGGGCGCCTGGGCGCCCTATAAGCCCGATTAAGGGCTAGGGCTTAGGGGATCGCGTCGAAGGACGGCACGACCGTCGGCGTCGGAGTGCCAGCCGGAGCGAGGCTGCTATTGCCGAGCTGTTTGGCAGAGTTGTCACCCCAGGTCCAGGTCGTGCCCTCAGCCCCGATGGCCGCCGCGAACGACAGACCACCGATACCCACCGAGATGGCCCCACTCACGACACTCACGGCCCCAAAGGTATTCCGGGCGGTCGTGCCACCATCGCCCAGCGACCCGGCGTCGTTGGCGCCAGCCGCGACCAGCAAGCCATCGGCGCCTAAGACGATGACCCCTCGATCACCGGCTGCCGCATCGATCGCATTACGACGGATCGCCGAGGGCACGCCGAGGTCGACAGGCGCCCCCGTTCCGAAGCCGAGCTGGCCGTCAGCGTTTTCGCCCCACACGTAAAGACCCCTGCGCTGACTGATGGCGAAGGAAACATCACCTCCGGCCCGAATTCGTTGGATCTGGGTGAGCCCGGTCGGAGTCGGCACCCTCGCCGGCTTGAACGTCCCGTCGCCGATCTGTCCCGAAGCATTTGAGCCCCAGGCCCACACACTGC
>JBIIHO010000063.1:0-8372 GCA_044235605.1 Steroidobacteraceae bacterium
TGCCCCTCGGCTCGAGCGCCCGGCGCGTCAGGTGGCGGAGGTACTTGCGCATATACGCTCACCGACATCAGAACGGCCCCCAAGGCCGCGATGGATAAAACAGTTTTCATTGAGTGCTCTCCGATAACTCGTCCACGATGGGTGTATCTTCCCCCACTTCGACCGCTACCGAACGAAAAGATGCGAAAACAGTCTGCAAAGTTCTGTGAAGCCATCGACTACAGGCTGACAAATGAGCAGGATCATCGCAGCATTACCCTCAATGACCTCTCGTATTCTGCTCGTCGATGACGATCGTGATCTCTCCTCGATGCTCGAGGAGTTCATGACTCACGAAGGTTTCGAAGTCGCCTGGGCCACCAACGACTCGACCGCCATTGCCGAGATATCGCAAACACTCGTCGACCTCGTGATTCTCGATGTCATGCTCCCGGGTCGCAGTGGCTTCGAGATCCTTAAGGACATCCGCCAACTCAAACCTCGACTCCCAGTCATCATGCTCACGGCGCGCGGGGAGGCGATCGACCGAATACTCGGTCTCGAACTTGGCGCGGATGACTATCTTGCCAAGCCGTTTGACCCGCGGGAGCTAACAGCCCGCATTCGAGCGATCTTACGGCGCGCCTCTGTAGCCGCCGAATCATCGGGCTCCGAATCTACCCTGAAGATGGGCCCTCTCGTACTCGACCTGAAACGTCGGCGAGCGGCATTGGATAATCAGCCTTTCGAACTTACCGGCGCCGAGTTTCGTATTCTCCAGTTACTCGCCGAGGAAGCGGGGCAACCTGTAGAACGTCGAGTCCTCACCGAGCGAGCACTTGGGCGCAAGCTCACACTCTACGATCGCAGCATCGACACACATGTCAGCAACCTTCGTCGAAAAATCGAGCGGGCGGGAGGCAGTGCGATCGAAATCCGATCCGTGCGAGGCGCTGGTTATGAACTCATCGCGCTCGATCCGAGCTGAATACACGCGACGCTACTGCGTATGAGCAAGGTCGCGCTTCGAATTTTTGCCTCATTTTTCGTTTCTCTGATCGTCACGGTACTCGGCGCGATCGCCGTCACCGCATGGATGATCGCAGAAAGAGAAGAGGTAGCTGAAACCGAGCTCCTCACCGCCGCACAAGAAGCGGCCAATGCCCTCGCAGACGGCGGATCGCCTTCACTGATAGCCTGGGCTAAAAACCGCTCTCTCGAATCGACCGTCACTCTCGATGTACTGGTCATCGATGAAACGGGAAACGAGCTGCTTGGACGCTCTCCTCCGACCGTCATCCGAGCGCTGCCGTCCTCCAGCGAAGATTTCTTCGCCTATGATCTACCTGCTGTTTTACTGAATCTTCCAACGAATTCGCCGGAGCTGATCAGCGACGAAGGTGAGGCTTTTCGACTCATCGCCGTCGATAGGCGCAGGGGCTTCGGAGTACTACGTGATATTCCGCTCCCGATTTTGATTCTTTCCTTGATCGTGACAGCGCTCGTCAGTTTTTTGTTGGCGAGATCCATCACTCGCCCAATCATCGAGTTACAACGGACGACCGAAAGTCTGGCAGCAGGCAATTTGGGTTCCCGAGTAACCGAGAAAGCACTGTCTAGGCACGACGAAATCGGCCAGCTTGCACGATCTCTCAACTCGATGGCTAACCGGATCAGTTCGCTCATCAAAGGGCAACAACAGCTGCTACGCGATGTTTCTCACGAGGTTCGTTCGCCGCTGACGAGAATACGACTTGCAACGGGTCTCTTGGCCCAACGTGATGCGGCAGCCGCTGCCACGGCCGCGCGTATCGACGTAGAGGTATCGCGACTCGATGAGCTTATCGAAAAAATTCTCGATGTCTCTCGTTTGGAGTCCGGTGCGATCTCATGGAAGCGGGAGCCGCTCGAGCTGCAGTCCATTCTGGAGAGTGTCCTAGCCGACGCTGCGTTCGAGGCTGAGCAGCTCGGGAAAACGCTTTCTTCGAAGTTGCTAGATCAGCCTCTTTCGGTAATCGGCGATCGGCACTGGATACAGTCTGCTATAGAAAACGTCGTCCGTAATGCACTCAAACACACCTCGAAAGGAGCCTCAGTCGAAGTGCTGCTCTATAAAGACGAGGACTTTGGCACGCTCCGAGTCCGCGACTCGGGACCCGGCTTGCCTGATGACGAGCTTGGCAAAATCTTCGAGCCGTTTTATCGAAGTGCTGTAACCAATGCCGAAAGAGCGGATACCAGCACGGGACTCGGTCTCGCCATCGCAGCGCAGGTGATTCGCCGTCATCAAGGCCGAATCGAGGCGCGAAACTTAAGCAAGGACGGAATTTTTTCGGCGGGATTTGAAGTCTGTATGCAGTGGCCGCTAATCGAAAAGTTCGCTACTGATGGCCGAGCTGCAAACGCACCCTAAGACCCGGATCCGCGTTTTCTAGGATGAGCTTGCCGCGGTGCAAGCGGGCAACAGCGGCTGCGATCGCAAGTCCAAGTCCTGCTCCAGGCTGGCGGGCTTGGTTTTCGAGTCGAACGAAAGGCCGGATGGCTTGCTCTCGCGCGTTCTCCGGAATTCCGGGACCGCTATCCTGAACCATGATTTCTGCAGCTTCCCCCTTCTCAGGAGGCTTCACCGCCAATCTTAGCGTCGATCCAGTAGGCGAGTACTTGATCGCGTTTTCAAGCAAGTTGCCTAACGCCTGCTTGAGGATTTGCGGATGCCCGAAAACCGCCGCAGAGGATATTGAGCGCTCTAAACGCTGCCCTCGCTCGTCGGCCAAAGGTTCAAAAAATTCCGCAACGTCAGTCGCTAGGGCTCCGAGATCGAGTTTTTCCATGGAGTCGCGCGAGAGCCCGGCTTCGGCACGAGCCAAATCGATCAAGGCATTGAAGGTTTGCAGCGCGCGCGTGACATCGGTCTCGGCGTCATTCAATAGTTGATCACGAATCGTGTCACTACTAGCCTCGCGAGCTGCAGCGATCGATCGGCCAACTCGCATGAGCGGCGATCGCAAATCATGCGCCAGACTCTCGGTAACTGTTCGCATGCCAGTCACGAGCGACTCATTTTGATCCAGCATTTCGTTGAATGTGGTGGTAAGCGCGCCCATTTCATCGAGCCGTTGGCGCGTCGGTGCGCGCGCAGTCATCTGACCACGCATGATTTGACGCGCAGTTCTCGCAAGCCCGCGAACATGATCAAGAATATATTTGTTTAATAGATAGCCCGTGACGATACCGATAAGAATGACGATGATCGTCGTCAAGGCAGCCGCTCGCCCTAAGGATTGAGCGATTTCCCGCTGGTCCCGATCGGTTTGAACCATCACGAACGTCGAACCATCTTCGTTCCGAACTCTCGAAACGTGTGCCTGAGTGCCATCCGGTAAGTCGACCGAGTACGGCTCAAACGGTGACTCAAAGACTCGCGCTCCTCCGGGAATTCTCGACAAGCTACCGACGAGAGGCTGTCGATCCGGTGTGAAAAGGGCGAAGTATCGTCCGTCCGAGACCACTCTGTTCCTAAGGTCGATGCCGGAGACTACCGCCTCTCGTCCAGCCGCCCGCTCGTACTGCTGACGCAGGACGAGCTCCTGCCGCATCGACTTAACGAGTTGGCGGTTATGGACGTCCATCATCCGATACTGCAGCCACGAAAAGGCGGCTATGAAGGTCAGGACCATCACCGCCAAGGCGATGAGCGTGGCAGTGACCCCCCGGCGATCTACTATGGCTATCCGCATGGCTCTAGCATGCCACGAGAAGAGGTCATAAAGTGTCCTCCGACATGACTCGGATGTTACTCATCGAAGACGACGCCGATATGGCCGCGGAAATCATCGGCGCGATGCGCGCCCGCGGCTACGACACGGCGCATTGCGCTGACGGACGTATTGGCTTAGATAGCGCGTTGTCAGACGACTTCGACGTCATCGTCACGGACCGTATGCTCCCCGGTATCGACGGCCTTAACCTGGTTCGAGCTTTGCGCTATGCCGGACGCGCCACACCAGTTCTCGTCTTGTCTGCGCTCGACTCAGTGGATGAGCGAGTCGCTGGATTACGAGCAGGCGGCGACGATTATCTTGGGAAGCCCTTTGCCGTCGAGGAATTGGCGGCACGGGTGGAGTCATTGACGAGGCGCAGTACGCAGGTGGCCCTGACCTCCCTGAAGGTGGACGACCTACAAATCGATCTGCTTTCGCACAAGGCCACTCGCGGGGGGCGCACCCTCAACCTGACCAGTCGCGAGTTCCGACTGCTGGAGTTCTTGGCACGACATGCCGGACAAGTCGTCACACGCACCATGCTGCTGCAAGGCGTCTGGGACATTCACTACGATCCGCAAACCAACGTCGTCGACGTACATGTCAGTCGTCTGCGGCAGGAAGTCGATCGGAGCGAGGAACGGCCTCTTATCCATACCGTGCGCGGCGTGGGCTATTCGCTCCGAACTTCGGCGTAGTCCGATACAAATCGGGAAACAGCATCCCGCACATCGTGTAGCCGGGCGTGAAAAAAATGATCCGCTTCTGGCAGCAGAAAGAATCTGGGCGCAACAGCCGAACGGCCTCTCAAAGAAAGGAGCCATCCCTCGACCGCTGCCGCGTCCACGAGCTCATCTTTCGACCCTTGAATGACGAGCCAAGGACAGCTCGGGGGATCGATGTCGGAAAAATCCCAGCGTCCAACGGGCGGCGCGACCGTCACGAGCAGAGAAGGCTGAGCGCTCGCCTGCGCTCGGAGTGCAATCCAGGCGCCAAACGAAAATCCTGAAATCCAGAGCGGCAAACCAGGCCAGCGCTCGCGCGCCCAATGCGCAAGTCCGATAACGTCTTCAGTCTCTCCCGCGCCTCCATCGTGCGTGCCTTCTGAGAGGCCGACACCTCTGAAGTTGAAGCGGATCGCCACCGCGCCAGAGGCGACGAACGAACGCGCGACGGTATGAATGACCTTGTTGGTCATAGTACCGCCGAATAGCGGATGAGGATGACAGCACAACGCGACGGCGCGAGGTTCTGTCGAGGGTGACTCGATGAGCGTTTCTATATTGCCAGCTGCTCCAGGCAGCAGGAGGCGCTCAGGGCTGACGGTAGACAACGCCGTCCTTCATCACGAAGTGAACACGCTGCATCGTAGTAATGTCAGCGAGAGGATCTCCAGGAACGGCGACGAGGTCCGCAATCTTGCCGATCGCTACGCTACCGAGACGATCATCGATTTCGAGAAACTTCGCTGTCACAGAAGTCGCAGACTTGATGGCTTCCATCGGAGGCATGCCCGCCTCGACCATTAGCACGAACTCGCGCGCGTTCTCTCCGTGCGCAGAGACGCCCGTATCCGTACCGAAAAGTATTTTGACACCCGTCTTGTAGGCCTTTGCAAAAGTCCCCTGAATCTGCGGCCCAACGAGCGCCGCTTTAGGGCGAACAACCGATGGGAAATAACCGTCTTCTTTCGATCGATCGTAGACCCAACGCCCAGCCGTGATCGTGGGGACGTACCATGTTCCCCGATCTTTCATGAGCGCCATTGTTTCATCATCCATGAACGTGCCGTGCTCGATCGTATCGACGCCCGCGCGGACCGCTCGCTTCATCCCTTCTGCGCCGTGCGCGTGCGCGGCGACCTTGAAGCCGTAGTCTCGCGCGGTGAGAACGACTGCGCGAATCTCCTCCTCTGTGAACTGAGGGTTAAGCCCGTTCTTCGCGATTGAGAGCACTCCGCCCGTCGCAGTGATTTTGATGAGATCAGAGCCTTCCTTGTATCGCTGACGCACCGCCTGAGCGGCCTCTTCAGGACCGTTGACCACGCCCTCGAGCGGACCTACGTCCTTGCCGTTTAGATAATCCGCCCACCCGTTGGTCGGGTCGGCATGACCACCGGTCGTGGCGATCGACTTCCCAGCGGCAAACACTCTAGGGCCGGCCACTTTGCCAGCGTTGATGGCATTACGGAGCGCGATGCTGGCGCGAAAACTGTCGCCGAGATCACGCACTGTCGTGAACCCCGCCATGAGCGTGCGCTCGGCGTAGATCACGCTATCGATCGCGACATCCGGCGCATCTTTCTTGAAGCGCTCGAGTTCGCTATTTCGGCTGTTCTCGCTGGTGAGGTGAACGTGCATGTCCATGAGGCCAGGCATGACCGTCGACTTGCGCAAATCGATGAGAGTGTCGCCCGAAGCAGGCTTACGAAAACCGACCTCGATTGCGGTAATGCGGCCTTTATCGACGACGATGGTGCGGTCTTTCAAAGACTCGCCACTGACGCCGTCGATCACGCGGCCGGCGTGAATGAAGGTCGCGGCATGGGTCACCGGCGCATAAGAAGACATCACCATTACTGCCGCGAGCGTCGCGGTCTTGAACTTTGCCATGGACATTCTCCTCTGCAGGATCGTCAGCGAATCGCCATCAGTTCCACATCGAACACCAGCGTCGCGCCACCGGGGATGACTCCACCGGCGCCCCGGGCGCCATAACCGAGTTCTGCGGGAATGATCAAACGACGCTTGCCACCCACCTTCATTCCGGCAACGCCCAAGTCCCAGCCTCGGATGACCTGACCACCACCGACCGTGAAGTCGAACGTATCGCCGTGATCACGCGAGCTATCGAACTTCTTGCCCTTCCCTTCGGACTTCGAGGGGTCATGCAACCAACCCGTGTAGTGCACGACAGCCGTTTGACCCGGAGTCACCTCTGCGCCGGCACCTAATTCGAGATCTTCTTTGACGAGCTCTGACATCGCGGCCTCCTGAGCCATGGTGTCGCCGCGATTCGACGCAAGCAACGTGGGGAAAAACGTCGTCGCCAACAAGATGCCAGCGACCGAAGTGATCAAGATCCAGACCATCGCTCTCATTTGGAATCACCATCGGATGAGGTTTCTGGCGCAAAAGCCAGCGATACGGAATTGATGCAATAGCGTAGACCGGTCGGCTTCGGTCCATCGGGGAACACGTGTCCGAGATGACCGTCGCAGTTGGCGCATACGACTTCGATTCGCACCATCCCATGACTCGTATCGCGATGTTCGCGGACTCGCTCTTGGGCGAGCGGCGTCCAGAAACTCGGCCAACCAGACCCCGAATCGTACTTGGTATCGGAATGAAACAATTCCGATCCGCAGCAGGCGCAGGCGTAAACACCGCGCTCTTTGTTGTAGGTGTAGGCGCCCGTGAAGGCGCGCTCAGTACCCTTGTTACGCGTGACCTCGTAGGCGAGCGGTGATAACCGCGCGCGAAGTTCGCCATCAGTCGGAACGGGTTTTTTCATGCGACAGATTATGACATGCCACCCCGCCCCCTGATGCGGGGACTTAACTCGCAGTCATCAACTGTCCGAGCAATTTATTGAGTCGGCGGACAAACTCGCCCGGGTTGGCCACCGAGCCGGACTCCGCCAACTTGGCCTGATCGTACACGAGGAGCGCAAGCTCTCCGAATTCATCCTCGGCGCGCGTGGCGTCAAGACGACGGATGAGGGGATGCCCGACATTGATTTCTATCGACGGCTTCGCCTCCGGCACGGCCTGCCCCGAAGCGGCCAGAATGCGGCGCATCTGGGATCCGACATCACCTTCCGACAACACGAGACAGGCGGGCGTATCAGCAAGGCGCGAACTGACTTTCACTTCGGCTACCCGATCACCGAGCGCATCCTTGATGCGCTTCAACAGTTTTTTATTCTCTTTCACGGCTTCGTCGATCGCCGCCTTCGACGCCTCATCTTCGAGACCACCGAGTTCGAGATCGCCGCGCGAGACGTCCTTGAATCGCTTGCCTTCGAACTCTCGGAGATAACCCATCATCCACTCGTCGACACGGTCGGCCAGCAACAACACTTCGATGCCTTTGGCGCGCAGTTGCTCGAGGTATGGACTCCCTCTCGCCGCCGTGATCGAGTCGGCGATGATGTAGTAGATGCGCTCCTGTCCGCTCTTCATGCGGGCGACATAATCTGAGAGCGTGGTCTTGGGGTCGTCGCTCTCCTCATGCGTGCTCGCAAACCGCAACAACGGCAGGAGTTTGTCGCGATTCGTCGGGTCTTCGCCGGCGCCCTCCTTGAGCACAGGTCCGAATTCCTTCCAGAACGTCGCGTATTTTTCGGGTTCGTCTTTGGCGAGACGCGCGAGCAAATCGAGCGCGCGCTTCGTCAGAGCCGAGCGCATCGCCTCGACTTCGCTATCCTGCTGAAGCAGCTCGCGCGACACGTTCAAAGGAAGGTCGTTCGAATCCAGCACGCCGCGGAAGAAGCGTAAATACATCGGCAGGAACTGCTCGGCGTCGTCCATGATGAATACGCGGCGCACATAGAGCTTCAAGCCTCGTGACGCATCTCGCTGATAGAGATCGAACGGTGCTCGGCCTGGCACGTAGAGGAGCGAGGTGTATT
>JBIIHO010000097.1:0-6313 GCA_044235605.1 Steroidobacteraceae bacterium
TCATAACATTTCGAATACAATCGAAATGTGAATATCAAGTCGGCAACTCGAGCACTCGGGGCTCTCGCTCAACCGAGACGTCTTCACCTATTTCGTTATCTCGTCGCAGCAGGATCTGCAGGAGCGACTCCTAAGGAATTGCTCGGTGCGTCTAAAGTGGCTAACGCCACCCTCTCCTTCCATTTGAAGGAACTCATGGATGCAAAGCTCATCATCCAAGAACGGCAAGGTCGTCATCGAATCTACCGCGCCTGTTTTGATGAGATCAGCGCACTTCTTGCTTATCTCGCTGAGGACTGCTGCCAGGGCCAGTCCTGCGCAGTCAACCTAAAGCTCAAGGTGGGGAAATGACCGTACACATTCTCATTCTCTGCACACACAACTCCGCACGTAGCGTTCTTGCCGAGGGGATGCTGAACCATCTGGCTGCGCGCCATGACCGAGACGTCAAGGCACACAGCGCAGGGAGCGCTCCGAGCGGCCGTATCAATCCGCTCGCACTCGAGGCACTTCACGCCGGCGGCGTCGATACCCGTGCTTTTCGAAGCAAGAGCTGGGATGAATTCACTGGCGCTGACGCACCCCCTCTGTCGATTGTGATCACGGTGTGCGACAGCGCCGCAGCGGAGGCTTGTCCAGTTTTCATGGGCCGAACCGCTCAACCACCCATCAAGATCCATTGGGGTTATCCAGATCCGTCGAATGCGGAGGGCGGGGACGAGGGTAAGCGCCGCGCCTTCGAACTTACGCGCCAAGCAATCGGCTATCGCATGCTGCAGTTGTTGCAGCTACCACTCGAATCGATGGATCGCGCAGTACTCGAAACCGAGCTCGCGCGCATCGGTCGGAGTTGAATAGATCATGAGCGCCGTAGATAAGAGGACCTCACCTCTCGGTATCTTCGAACGATGGCTGTCGCTGTGGGTCGCGCTCGCGATCATAGGTGGCATCATCCTCGGAAAGCTCGCCCCGGATGCGATCGCAGAGATTGCAGCGCTCGAGATCGCTTCGGTGAACCTCGTCGTCGCCGTGCTGATCTGGGCGATGATCTACCCGATGATGGTTGGGGTCGACTTCGCGAGTATCCGTGATGTCGGCCGCAAGCCGCGTGGCCTGATCATCACGCTGGTCATCAACTGGCTCATCAAGCCATTCACCATGGCCGCGGTCGCACTACTGTTTTTCGATTGGCTCTACGCGGATCTACTGCCGCGCAACGACGCGCAGCAATACATCGCGGGTCTGATCTTGCTTGGCGCGGCCCCGTGCACTGCGATGGTTTTCGTCTGGTCGCAGATGACCAAGGGCGACCCGGCCTACACGCTAGTACAAGTTTCAGTGAACGATCTCGTCATGATCGTCGCTTTTGCCCCGATCGTCGCCCTGTTGCTAGGTGTCACGGATATCGTCGTTCCTTGGGAAACGCTGATTTTGTCTGTGGCACTCTACGTGGTGATCCCGCTGATCGTCGGCGCCCTGACCCGACGCCGGCTCATCGCTGGGCACGGTGGTGACGAACGTGCGATCGAGGTTTTCACCGCGCGTCTGAAACCATGGTCGGTGATCGGCTTATTGGCAACTGTCGTCCTGCTGTTCGCCTTTCAAGCGGCGACCATCCTCTCCAACCCTCTGCTGATTCTGCTGATCGCTATCCCGATCGTCATCCAGTCGTATGGCATCTTCGCGATAGCGTACGCTTGGGCATACGCTTGGAAGGTGCCACATAGTATCGCTGCGCCCTGCGCGATGATCGGCACGTCCAACTTTTTCGAACTCGCGGTTGCTGTAGCAATCGGTCTATTCGGACTCTCGAGCGGTGCAGCATTAGCGACCGTAGTCGGAGTGCTGGTCGAGGTGCCAGTGATGCTATCGCTCGTCGCGTTTGCCAATCGCACACGTGAGCAATTTTCGAGCTCGACGTAACAAGCCGCGTTGAAATGGCGGAGAGGGTGAGATTCGAACTCACGGTTCCCGTGAAGGAACGTCGGTTTTCAAGACCGATGCATTAAACCGCTCTGCCACCTCTCCGGCTCGTCGAGCGAATGACGGGGCGAATTATGCCTTGTCTGAGGGCAAGAGTTTTTCGATTCCACCCATGTAAGGCCGCAAGGCCGCAGGCACAGTGACGGACCCATCGGCATTCTGGTAATTCTCGAGTACGGCCACCATCGCGCGGCCGACGGCGACACCCGATCCGTTCAGCGTGTGCAGGGGCTCGGGCTTTCCGGTTTCGGGATTACGCCACCGGGCCTGCATGCGTCGCGCTTGGAACGCCTCGCAATTGCTGCACGAGGAAATCTCGCGGTACTTACCCTGCCCCGGTAACCACACCTCGAGGTCATAGGTCTTCGCGCTGCCGAAACCGATGTCGCCCGCACATAGCGCGAGAACGCGATACGGTAACTCAAGGCGCTTCAGTACTTCTTCGGCATGCGCGGTGAGCTGCTCGAGGGCCGCGTAGGACTCCGAAGGCTTCACGATGTGTACGAGCTCGACCTTGTCGAACTGGTGCTGACGAATCATGCCGCGGGTGTCTTTGCCCGCTGCGCCGGCCTCGGATCGAAAGCATGGCGTATGCGCGGCGTAGCGCATCGGCAGTTGCTCCGGCGCAATGATTTGCTCACGCACAAGATTAGTGACCGGAACCTCTGCCGTCGGAATGAGATAAAGCGCGCGATCGCCCTTGAGCACGAATAAGTCCTGCTCGAACTTCGGCAACTGGCCCGTACCCGTCAGGGCATCACCCGACACGATGTACGGTGCATAAATCTCTTGATAGCCATGCTCGCTCACATGGAGATCGAGCATGAACTGCGCGAGCGCACGATGAAGACGCGCCATGCCACCCCGCAACACAGCGAATCGTGCACCAGAGATGCGTCCAGCCGCTTCGAAATCGAGGCCGAGACGCGCGCCGATATCGGCATGATCTTGCGGCGTGAAGTCGAAGACTCTCGGTGTACCGTAACGACGAACCTCGACGTTCGCCGTTTCATCTCGACCCTCGGGTACCGAGTCGTGCAGCAAATTGGGCAGACCCATGAGCCACGCGTCGGACTCCGCTTGGACCGTATTGAGCGCCGCCTCCGCACTCGAAAGTTGCTGAGTGAGTTCCTCGCCGCGCTTGAGAAGCGCCGTCGCATCCTCGCCCTTGCCTTTGGCCATTCCGACTGCCTTGGCGTTCGCGTTGCGCTCAGCACGCACGCGATCGGCCTCGACCTGCACCTGCTTACGGCGCTCTTCAAGAGCACGGAACGCCGTGAGGTCGAGAACGAAACCGCGCCGCGCAAGATTACTTGCGACATTTTCGGTATCGGTACGCAGTTGTTTGGAGTCGAGCATGAGTTAATCCAAAATATTCAAAAAGAAATCAAGACGCCACGAGCGCTCGCCCGGCCCCAGCTGCTGCCAAACAAAGCGCCAACGTCGCGACGACATATACGGCAGCGCGCCACGGCGCCTCTCCCAAGGCCAGATTCACGGTTTCGAGCGCGAACGCCGAATAGGTGGTGAATCCGCCGAGGACGCCAGTCATCCAGAACACCCGCATGGCTTCGGCTGACGAAGCGGCCTCCCCCGTCGTTCCGCGCATTACGAGCAAGACGGAGAGTACGCCGATCGCGAAACTGCCGAGGACGTTAACTGCTATTGTAGCGATGGGCCATCCGTCCGGCACGGCGGGCCAGATTTTCGCGACCGCGTATCGCCCCACACCGCCCAAGGCACTACCGAGTGCAACCCAGATCCAGAGTGGCATCAGTTTCCTCCCGACTTACCACGTAAACGCGCGAGGGCTTCGCTAATACGCAGTTCGAGCCCACGATCGACGGGCCGATAATAACGGCGCTCCGCCAATTCCTCCGGTAAATAGCGCTCTCCGGCGGCGTAGCCCTCGGGTTCGTCGTGCGCATAGCGATATCCGGCGCCGTAACCGAGATCTTTCATGAGCCGAGTGGGTGCATTACGCAAATGCATCGGCACCTCGAGCGTGCCGAGCTTTTCGACATCCGCACGCGCCTCGCCATACCCGACATAGGCAGCATTACTCTTCGGGGCACAGGCGAGATACACCACAACATTGGCGAGCGCGAGCTCACCTTCGGGCGAACCCAGTCGGTCGTAGGCTTGCCACCCATCGATCGCCAACTGCAAGGCACGCGGATCGGCGAGCCCGATGTCTTCGACGGCCATGCGGGTGATACGACGCGCGAGATACGAGGGATCGCAGCCTCCATCAACCATGCGGGCAAACCAATAGAGCGCGGCATCCGGGTCGGTACCCCGCACGCTCTTGTGCAGCGCAGAGATCTGGTCGTAAAACTGCTCGCCACCTTTATCGAAGCGACGGCGTGTGCCTCCGGCAACCTCGGCGCAATGCGCAATATCGATGCGACCGCCCTCGGCGAGATCTGCCGCGATCTCGAGCATGTTGAGCGCGCGACGCGCATCGCCATCGGCTGCTGAGGCTAGAAGCGCGACCGCCTCGTCGTCGATTTGCAGCTGCATTGATCCCAGACCGCGCTCGACATCCGCTAGCGCACGACGCAAAAGCGAGTCCAAGCTTTTTGCATCGAGAGGCTTCAGGACGTACACGCGCGCCCTAGAGAGCAACGCGCTCACGACCTCGAAACTCGGATTTTCCGTGGTGGCACCAATGAAAATCAGCGTCCCGTCCTCAAGATAAGGCAGGAAAGTGTCCTGCTGAGATTTGCTGAACCGATGCACCTCGTCGAGAAAAAGAACCGTGCGCCGACCGGAGGATGCGCGTTCAGCCTGAGCGCGCTCGACCGCAGCCCGCACATCCTTGACCCCAGCCATCACGGCCGAGAGCGCAATGAAATGCGCGCCAGACGCCTGCGCGATGAGTCGTGCGAGTGTGGTCTTACCCGTACCTGGAGGGCCCCAAAGAATGAGCGAGTGCGTTTGGCCCGACTCGATCGCCGCGCGTAATGGCTTACCCGGACCGACAGCCTGCACCTGCCCGACGAACTCTTCGAGGCTGCGCGGTCGCATACGATCGGCGAGCGGGCGCGTCAGATCGACAGCCATCGCTCCACCCGTTGCAACCACGACTCGCGAATGGGCAATGAAATGGCGAGACCGAGCGCCACACCGATCGCATCGGCATAGACATCGGCCAGTTCTGCAGAGCGACCGAGCGCCATCCATGCCTGAAGCAACTCGATGGCGATACCGAGTGACAACATGAAGACTGCGACGAGACCGTAGTACCGTCGTTCGACCAGGGCCGCGAACCAGGACGTCAGACCGAAAAACGCCAGTGCGTGGGAGAGCTTGTCCGGGATAAGAAACACGCCACCCTCTCCGGGAGGCTCGAGGCAAAAATAGAGGACGATGAGTACGAGCGCGAGACCGACTCCGCCCCACCACGCCCCGTATCGCAGCGATCGCATCACTCGAGCGGCTTGCCGATTACATCAGCCCCGGGCGGCGGCACAAAACGAAACTCCGAAGGATCGATCTGGCCATTTCGCACACTAGTGCTGAATTCCATCACCGCGCGCTGACCCAGCTTGTCGTCGATCTCGAGTCGACGAAGCTCAAGCCCAGAGAAGCCGAAACGCATTTCTTTGAATTCACCTTCGGCACTTTTCGGTGAAATGCGCACCCAGTCCAAGCTCTCTTTGCGGCCAGCGGTCATCACATTGAACTTTGCACGCAGTGGCGTCGAGCCAGCGAGCAGCATCGCAGGGGTTGCAGCCTCGCCGCTTCCCGCGGGACGGACGGTGACCTGATCGAGATCCGCATCGAGGAACCACAGGTTGCGCCCATCAGCGACCATGACCTGCGCTGCAGCATCAACCTTGGAGCCGATTTCCCAGCGGAACTTGCCGGGACGCTGCACCAGCAACCGACCGCGCTGAGGGCTACGCATCCGGCCACGAGAGTCGGTGATCGACTGAGAAAACTCAGCTCGCCAGGACTCGAGCCCCGAGAGATACCGATCGAGCGCCGTCAAAGATTCTGCGTGTGCGGCACTGATCAGCCACCATATGCCGACGATTGACGCGCACCAAGCGGACCGCTTGTGACATGCTGACCGTTCGCTCATGAATCGAATCACTCGCCGGAGGGCGCAGGCACGAGAATTTCGCGTCCGCCATTGGCTTGCAGCGGACCGACGAGCCCAGCCGCTTCCATGGCCTCGATGAGACGTGCCGCCCGGTTGTAACCGATCTTGAGCCTACGCTGGACGTAGGAGATGGAGGGCTTACGTTCGGTGACGACGATTTTGACGGCCTCGTCGTAGAGCGCATCTTTCTCGGAATCGCCGCCTTCACCGCCGGCACCG
>JBIIHO010000064.1:0-8202 GCA_044235605.1 Steroidobacteraceae bacterium
CGCGGTACTCAAAAGAAAATGCAGTACCTCGCGAACCAAGTGTCGCTGCAGTACGAGCTGCCGCTTGCCGAAGTGGTGCTCGATTTCTTCGATCGACTGAAGTCGGCGAGCCGAGGCTACGCCTCGTTCGATTACGAGTTCAGTCACTTCCAGGCAGCACCCTTGTCGAAGCTCGACATCCTCATCAACGGTGACAAAGTCGATGCGCTCTCGATCATCGTTCACCGCGAAAACGCCTACCAACGTGGTCGTGAACTCGTCGACAAGATGCAAGAGCTCATCCCGAGACAGATGTTCGAGGTCGCTGTCCAGGCGGCTATCGGAACGCATGTCATCGCTCGCGCGACCGTCAAGGCGCTACGTAAGATTGTGCTTGCCAAGTGCTACGGCGGCGATATCAGTCGCAAGCGCAAACTCCTCGAGAAACAGAAAGAGGGCAAGAAGCGCATGAAGCAGGTGGGTTCGGTGGAAATCCCGCAGGAAGCCTTCCTCGCGGTGCTCAAGGTCGGCCGGAAGTAATCTCATGCTCGAACTGCTGATTTCTACGCTGGCACTACTCGCGGTGCCTGTCGCTATCCTTTGCGTGATCGACGACTGGTTCGTCCGTCCGGGGCGTCAGCTCGTACTCAAAGACGGTCAACCGTCGCCCGATCCGCTCGTCATGCGCTTGCTCTACGGAGCGCTGCCGATTCTGGTGATTGCCTGGTTCTTCCAGTTGATGTCGGCGCAGCGTGCCGACTTCAGTCTCGTGTTGATCGTCATCACCGTAGTTTCGGGTGTGGCCTGGGCCGTCGATCATTGGGTACTCGCGCCGCGTCGATACGCAGCGGCCCGAGCGGCCGGTCGCGAGATCGAGTCGCTGCAGTTACCCGGTACGGTCGACTATGCCCGCAGCTTTTTCCCGGTGATGGCGGTGCTGCTCGTGCTGCGCTCGTTTTTCTACGAGCCGTATCGCATCCCATCGGACTCGATGATGCCGACCTTGCTCGATGGCGACTTCATCCTGGTCAATAAATACGCGTATGGAGTGCGTCTGCCGGTGGTGCATCGCAAGGTGCTCGAGATCGGCACTCCGGAACGGGGTGACGTGGCGGTGTTCCGGTTTCCGACAGATCCGGCGGTCAACTACGTAAAGCGTGTGGTCGGGCTCCCAGGTGACCTCGTCGAGGTACGCAACGATCAGCTCATCATCAATGGCACGCCGGTGTCGCTCGTACAGCAGGGGCGTTACGAGGACGGTTGTTATCAGAACATGCGCATCGCCGAAGAAACGCTCGACGGACGACGCCATGGTGTGCTGCATTGCTTGAGCTCCGACATGATCGCCGTGCCGCCGCTGCCCTCGTGCAATCGCAGTATTCCGCAGGGCTATATTTGCAACGAGTCCACGGCCGGCATCAACCCCGACCTCGGAGATCGCGTGATGAAAGTGCCAGAGGGGCAGTACCTCATGGTGGGTGACAACCGCGACAACAGCTCGGATGGTCGCGTCTGGGGCTTCGTCGATGAGTCACTGCTCGTCGGTCGGGCGAGTGCGATCTGGTTCAACTGGGATCTACAGCGCAGCGGTGGTCCCAACTGGTCCCGTATCTTCACGAGAATCGAGTGAGCGTGCAGCGTCCCGACTGGCCGTCGCGCTGGTTACAGCAATCTTTGAGCTATGAGCCGAAAGATCTTTCGCTGTTCACGGCGGCGCTCACACATCGCAGTGCTTCTGGACGCAACAACGAGCGACTCGAATTCTTGGGCGATGCCGTGCTCAATATGCTGGTCGCCGAGCTGCTCTATGAGCGTTTTCCAGAGGCCGACGAGGGCGATCTCAGTCGTCTGCGCGCGAGTCTCGTGAGCTCCGAGCCACTCGCGGGTCTCGCGCATCAAATGGGTCTTGGTGAGGAGCTCAAGCTCGGTTCGGGCGAGCTCAAGACCGGTGGTTTTCGACGTCAGTCGATTCTTGCCGATGCGTTCGAGGCGACGATTGGTGCGGTCTATCTCGACGGCGGCTTCGAAGCGGCTCGCTCGCTCATTCATCGATTATGGATGCCGCTCGTCGACAGTTTGCCGCAAGCGTCCGCGCTTAAAGATCCGAAGACCCGGTTGCAAGAGTGGCTACAGTCTCGCGGTCATGGTTTGCCGATTTACATCGTCGAACATGTCGAGGGTGAGCCGCATGCGCAGCACTTCACCGTGCGTTGCGATGTTACTGCGCTCGATGTGTCGACTCACGGCGACGGGTCGAGTCGACGTAAAGCAGAACAGGAGGCCGCGCAACGTGTCCTCGAGAAAATCGAGGTGAAGACATGAGTGACGTGACGGATCAACCCGAATTCAAAGCCGGTTTCGCTGCGCTCGTCGGACGCCCGAACGTGGGAAAATCGACGTTACTCAATGCGCTGGTAGGCGAGAAGCTCTCGATCGTCACGCCACGGCCACAGACCACGCGCCATCGTATCGTGGGTCTCGTCAATCGTCCGGGGCTGCAGATCGCCTTCGTTGATACGCCGGGTTTGCACGCCGGCGGCAAGCGCGCACTCAATCGTGCGATGAATCGAACGGCGGCTTCGGCTTTGGTCGACGCCGATCTCGTCGTGTTCGTCATCGAGGGGTTGCGTTGGACCGAAGAAGACGAAGCGGTGATGCAGCGTATTCGTGATAGCGGTCGCCCGACCATCGCCGTTGTGAGTAAAGCCGATCTCGCACGCCCTCGCGAGAGTCTGCTGCCTTTCATCCAGCAGCTCGCCGAACGTCATCCGTTCCGCGCCATCGTGCCCGTATCGGCGGCGCGCCAAGAAAATCTCGAGGAGCTCGTGTCGGTGATTGGGGCTGAGTTGCCGCAGTCGCCTCAGCTTTTCGACGAGTCCGATCGCACCGATCGCGATCTGCGTTTTCGTATCACGGAAATTATTCGTGAAAAACTCACGCTCGAGCTCAACCAGGAAGTGCCGTATGGCATCGCCGTCGAGATCGAGCGCATGGAGCGCGAGGTTGATCAGGGCAGCGAGCGCGAAGTCATCCACGCCGTGATCTGGGTGGATCGTGAAGGTCAAAAACCCATCGTCATCGGAGCAGGGGGCGCACGATTGAAGCGAGTCGGTAGCTCGTCGCGCCGCGAGATCGTTGCGCTGCTGGGTCGTCGCTGCCATCTCGAGCTTTGGGTCAAGGTGCGCGAGAACTGGGCTGACAACGCTCAGGCGCTGCGTACGCTCGGTCTCGAGTGACGGGCGATCATGGGCAGGGGTGGCCGTCGGGTTGATCTCGCGCCGCTGTACGTGCTGCATCATCGTCCGTGGCGCGATACGAGTCGCATGCTCGATGTTTTTACGCGTGATCATGGTCGTCTGACGTTGTTCGCGCGCGGGGTGCGCGGCCCGAAGTCCCGCTCCGCATCGTTGCTACAGCCGTTTCGGCTGTTACTCGCCTCGTGGAGCGGCAGCGGCGATGCGGGTCAATTGACGCAGGTCGAAGCAGCCGGTGTTCGCGAGGCTGACGATTCGCTCAAGCCGCTGCCTGCGGCGGCGCTGCTCAGCGCCTGGTATCTCAATGAGCTCGTGTTGAAGCTCACGACGCGCCATGATCCGCAACCTTTGGTATTCGACCTGTATCACGAGTGTCTCGGTCGTTTGCGGGCGGGTGAGGAGATCGCGGCCGTGCTGCGGCGTTTCGAGCGACAGTTGCTCGATCTGCTCGGCTATGGGGTCGAGTTTCGTAACGAAGCCCGCGAGGGTCAGGCGCTCAAGGACGATGCGTATTATCATTTCCACCCTGAACTCGGCTTCACCGAAATGTCGGGCGGCGCGCAGCAGGGCACGGTCTTTCGGGGTCGTGAGTTGCTCGGTATCGCCGAAGACCGATACGACGATGCCGCGGTGCTCGAGACGGCGCGTAGCGTGCTGCGTGTAGCGCTCGATCACGCGCTCGAGGGGCGTGACTTGCGCACCCGAGCCGTGGCGCGAGCGGTGATCGGGCGACGTCGTAACAAGGAGACCTAAGGCGTCATGACAGGGACCATCGAACTCGGCGTCAACATCGACCATGTGGCGACGCTGCGCCAAGCCCGTCGGGGCCGCGAGCCGAGCCCCGTCGAGGCGGCGCTCGTTGCCGAACAATCGGGTGCCGATAACATCACGCTGCACCTGCGCGAAGACCGTCGTCATATTCAGGATGCCGATGTCGAAGCACTACGTCCGTTGCTCAAGACGCGCATGAATCTCGAGATGGCCGTCACCGACGAAATGATCGCCATTGCGAGGCGTATTCGCCCGGCGGACTGCTGCCTCGTGCCAGAGCGTCGTGCGGAGATCACGACCGAAGGCGGACTCGACGTAGTCGGTCAGATCGGTCGTTTGCGCGAGAGCTGCGCCTTGCTCGCGGCGACCGGCATTCGAGTGGCGCTCTTCATCGACCCAGAGCCTGCGCAGATCGAAGCCACGGTTCGCGTGGGTGCGCCCGTCATCGAGTTGCACACGGGTCGCTATTGCGAAACGACGGGAGACGAGCAGGCCCGCGAGCTCGAACGACTGCGTGCCGGCGCTCGACTCGCCAAGACCTTCGGTCTTGAAGTGCATGCGGGGCATGGCCTCAATTACGACAACGTGACACCCGTAGCGGCCATTCCGGAAATCGTTGAACTCAACATCGGTCATGCCATCGTCGGTCGCGCGATTTTTGCGGGACTGCCCGCGGCGGTGCGCGACATGAAGGCGCTCATGCTGGCGGCACGCTCATGACTGTACTCGTTTTCGACATCGAAACTATTCCCGACATCGAGCTCGGCCGTGCCGTACTCGGTCTCGAGGGCTTGTCGGACAGTCAGATCGCCAAGGCGATGTTCGCCCATGCGCGTCAGCACGGAGGCAGTGAGTTCTTGCCGCACGAGCAGCACCGCATCGTCGCGATTTCCTGTGTGCTGCGTCGGGGCGACACGCTCAAGGTTTGGAGTCTCGGTGATCTCGGGTCTGACGAGCGTGAACTCATCACGCGTTTCTTCGAGGGGATCGATCGATACACGCCGACGCTCGTCTCCTGGAACGGAGGCGGATTCGATTTGCCCGTGCTGCATTACCGTGCGCTCAAGCACAGCGTCGTCGCTCGGCGCTATTGGGAAAACGGCGGCGAAGATCAAAGTTTTCGGTTCAACAATTATCTTAGTCGCTATCACGAGCGGCACACCGACCTCATGGACGTACTGTCGGGCTTTCAGCCGCGGGCGAAGGCGAGTCTCTCTGATATGGCTTATTTGCTTGGTCTGCCGGGTAAGCTCGGATTCTCGGGAGACAAGGTCTGGGGCGCCTACGCCGACGGTAACCTCGAAGGTATCCGACGCTATTGCGAGACCGATGTGCTCAACACTTGGCTCGTCTATCTGCGCTATCAGTTGATGCGCGGACATATCGATGCCACGGAACTGGCCTCCGAGGAGACGAGAGTGCGTGAGCTGCTCTCGTCCTCGAGCGAGCCGCACTTCAAAGAGTTTCTCGCGGCCTGGCCGCAGCAGAGCGCGTGAGTCGGGGCGTCAAACCGCCAGGGCCGCCCGAGGAGGGCTGTGTCGCGGCGCTCAATCATGATGGCGAGGGTGTGCTGCGTGGTACGAAAACGGCATTCGTACCGGGTGCCTTGCCGGGCGAGCGCATCGTGTTTCAGCGGGTTCGGCGGCATCGTCAGCACGATGAGGGTGCGCTCGTCGAAGTGCTCGAGCGATCGCCCTCGAGAGTCGAGCCCAAGTGCGCGCACTTCGGTATCTGCGGGGGCTGCGCCATGCAGCATCTCGATCCGGCGGGTCAGCTAGCCGCCAAACAATTGGAGCTTGCCGAGTCATTGTCGCGCATCGGGCGAGTTGAACCCGAGCGCTGGCTCGAGCCGCTCGCGGGGCCCGTTTGGAATTACCGTCGTCGGGCACGCCTGGGCGCGAAGTGGGTACCGAAGCGCGGACGGGTGTTGGTCGGTTTTCGGGAGCGTCAAAAGCCCTATGTGGCCGCGCTCGCACGTTGCGAAGTGCTGGCCGCTCCACTCGATGGATTGATCACGCCGCTCTCCGAACTTTTGACAGGACTCGAGGCTCGCGTGTCGATTCCGCAGATCGAAGCGGCCGTCGGCGACGATGGGGTGCTGCTGGTGTTCCGCAATCTGGTTGAGCTCGGTGCGACAGATCGCGCGGCGCTGCTCGAATTCGGCAGAGTGCACAGCGTACGCATTTGCCTGCAACCTGGCGGACTCGACAGCGTGACCTCGCTCGATGGATCCTCGACCACGCTCGAGTACCGTCTGCCTGAAGAGCATCTTCGATTCGAATTTAGGCCCACCGATTTCGTGCAAGTGAACAGTGAGATGAACCGCGCGCTCGTGCGACGCGCCATCGAGCTACTCGAACTGGAGCCCGAGCATCGAGTGCTCGATCTCTTTTGTGGGCTCGGAAACTTCACGTTGCCCATTGCGCGGCGCGTACGCGAAGTCGTCGGTATCGAAGGGGAGGCGGGACTCGTCGCCCGGGCTCGCCGCAACGCCGAGCTCAATGAATTGACCAATGCGAGTTTTCACGTGGCGAATCTCGCCGAGCCGGAGGGCGGTTCGTCGGCACTCGTCGGCCGTTTCGATCGCATCTTGCTCGATCCGCCACGGGCGGGCGCTATCGAGGTACTTCCGCGACTCGTCAAACTCGGCGCGGCCCGCGTGGTGTACGTCTCGTGTCATCCGGGCACGCTGGCGAGGGACGTGGGCGTACTCTGTAGCGAGCATGGCTATCGACTCACCGCTGCTGGCGTGGTCGATATGTTCCCGCACACCACGCACGTCGAGTCGATAGCCGTTCTGGAGGTGGATCGATGACGCTCGGACCTTTGATGATCGATCTCGAGGGGACGGTGTTGCAGCCTGCGGAGCGCGAGTTGCTGCAGCATCCGCTCGTCGGCAGTGTCATTCTTTTTGCGCGCAATTACGCCGATCCGGCGCAGTTGCAGCAGCTCGTCGCCGATATTCACTCGGTGCGCTCGCCGGCACTCATCGTAGGGGTCGATCACGAGGGCGGGCGTGTGCAGCGCTTTCGCGAAGGGTTCTCTCGTTTGCCTCCGGCGCGTCGAATCGGTCACGAATACGACGTCTCGCCGCGCGGCGGGCTCGCACTCGCTCGCGAGCTCGGGTGGTTGATGGCAGCGGAGCTTCGCGAAGTGGGCGTCGATCTGTCATTCGCGCCTTGCGTCGATCTCGACTTCGGTGTGAGCGAGGTCATCGGCGATCGGTCGTTCCACGCCGATTCGAGTGTGGTCGGTGAGCTCGCCGTAGCCTACATGCACGGCATGCGCGCCGCCGGCATGGTCGCGACCGCGAAACATTTTCCGGGACATGGCGCCGTGGTCGCTGATTCGCACCACGCTTTGCCCATCGATCGACGCAGCTTGGCGGATCTCGAGCCCGATATTCGTCCGTATCGAGTACTCATCGAGAACGGCCTCGCCGGCGTGATGGTCGCGCACGTGCTCTATCCCGAGATCGACGACGTACCGGCGAGTGCCTCACGACGCTGGATCCGTGGTTATCTGCGCAATGAGCTGCGCTTTCAGGGCGTGGTCTTCGCCGACGATTTGTCGATGGCGGGCGCGGCGGCCGTGGGCGGCATCATCGAGCGCGCCGAACGTGCGCTCGCAGCGGGCTGCGATGTGCTGCCGGTCTGCAATCATCGCGAGAGCGTGATTGCTTTGCTCGAAGGGTGGAAGCCCGAGGACGATGCGGCCGCGGCGCTGCGTCGCATACGGTTGCGGGGCAAAGGTGCTGGCCCGACGGGTAAGTTGCGAGAGTCGGCCGAGTGGCTCGCTGCGCAACGCGCGCTCGAGCGCTGCGCGGCGCCGCCTGATCTCAAGCTCGCTTGAGGTCTATCGACCGCCGGGCGTAATAACGGCGATCACGCCGAGGCCCGGATGGTCGTAATAATTTTTTTCGTTGAAGCGAATGCGCCGTAGCTCGTTCATTTGCTGCGCAGCGCCGCCTTCCGGCGCGTAACGCAGGTTCATGCCGAAATGCAGGAGCGAACCTCGCTCGAGCAAAAAGCTACCTGAAAGCCCGGGTACTTGAAGGCCGAGTTGGTCGACGGGCAGGCCGTTGCGCGAACCCCAAGTGCTCGCTGTTTGTGTCCAGCCGGTGTGTGCGAGCACCCGATAGCCACCCGCTGCGAGTTGTTGTCGCGCTCCACTCAACTGCAGCTTCGCCGCAGGCAAG
>JBIIHO010000065.1:0-8062 GCA_044235605.1 Steroidobacteraceae bacterium
CGCTCTGGCCGAGATTGGTGGCCCGCACGTCCGCAATATCTCTAATGGTGATCGTCTCGCCGACATTCGCACCGGCCTGAAACACCGATGACGTGAAACTACCATCCAATAATCGAGCGCCATTGAAGGACGTTTGAGAGGCGACTCGGGTGATCTCCTCGCGTAATTGGGACACCTCTGCCTGAAGCGCCGCACGATCGGCCGCGCCTTGAGTAAAGTTCGCAGCCTGTACGGCAAGCTCCCGGATGCGTTGTAGATTTTGCGTAATCGACTCGAGTCCTCCCTCGGCGGTCTGCGCCAAAGAAATGCCATCGGAGAGGTTACGAACCCCCTGAAAATGGCCACGCACCTGTGTCGTCATTCGACTTGCGATGGCCTGCCCGGCCGCGTCATCCCGAGCGCTGTTGATACGACGACCGGAAGACAAGCGCTGCATGGCCGTATCGAGCTGCCCGGCGGTACTCCACAGGGCGCGCTGCACACCGAGTGCGGCCAAATTAGTGTTGATCCCGATCGTCATGGTCTCGGGATACTAAAGAGACCGAATTCGGAAGACGCGCAGTCGTTGTCTATTCCGTGACGGATTACCGCGGGGACCGGCTAAAACACTGCTCGCTATCGGGAAAATGGTGGCCGGAGTCGGAATCGAACCAACGACACGCGGATTTTCAATCCGCTGCTCTACCAACTGAGCTATCCGGCCACGGTTACGAGCGTAACCCCGAATGGGGAGGCGCATTGGAGCAGACCCCTAGGCGTCCGTCAAGCACGGAACATCGCAACCCGTTGATCCGAAAGGGTTTGCGATTCGGCTTATGGAGGGGCGACGTAACCCTCGGGCTTGGCGGCGCCGTCGCTGAACAGAAATTTTTCCATCTCGGCTTCGAGGAACTTTCGGGCCTTGGGCTCGATGGGCACGAGCCGATATTCGTTGATCAGCATGGTCTGGTGCGCAACCCAACGCTGCCACCCTTCTTTAGACACGCTCTTCCAGATACGCGCACCGAGCTCGCCTGGGTACACCGGCCGCTCGAGGCCTGGCGCGTCTTTTTTGAGCACGACGCACTGAACCATGCGCACGGCGGGAGTATCGGTCATATCAAATGTGTCCTGCGGTGAGTCCGTCGAGTAATTCCTTGACCGGTGCGGGCAAGCCTACACGCGCCGCGCCTTCGGGGTGACGCGCGTTATACCAGAGCGACTGTTGTGACTCCATCACGACGGTCGGTATGCAGCCTCTCACTCGCACCGGAAAAATCTCGAGATCGAAATGCGTGAAAGCGTGTTTGACGGATCCGAGACACTCGAACGATTGATCGCGCTGCAATCGAAAATGATTTCGCGCATAGGCGAGACAGGCCGACTCGCTCTTGAATTCGGGCGGACACCAGAGCCCGCCCCAGATACCGCGCTCGGGTCGACGCTCGAGAAATACCGCGCCGTCCGAGTTTTCGGCGAGCAGCATCCAACATTGGTCGGCCCGACGCAGCGCGCGCGGTTTACGCAGCTTAGGCGCGGGAATCTCGTGCTGTCGTCCGCTCTGCCTCGCGATGCACGCCGCAGCCAGCGGACACAAGTCACATACGGGGCGGCGGCGAGTGCACACCGTAGCACCGAGATCCATGATGGCTTGCGTGTACACGGCAGAGCCTTGCGAAGGCGTGCAGGCCTCGGCCAATCGCCATAGCTCTTGCTCCACGCGTCGCTCTGCAGGACTCCCCTCTACTGCGAAGACACGCGCGAGCACACGCTTCACGTTGCCATCGAGAATGGCGTGTCGTTCATCGCGCGACAAAGAAAGAATGGCTCCGGCCGTCGAACGACCGATTCCGGGCAAACTCGTCACGGCCTCGAAATCCGTCGGAAAATTACCGCCGAAGTCATCGCGGATGCGCTTCGCCGCTGAGTGAAGATTGCGCGCACGCGCGTAGTAACCGAGGCCCGTCCAAAGATGCAGCACTTCGTCGATCGGTGCATCGGCGAGCGCCGTCACATCGGGAAAGCGCTGCATGAAACGCTCGAAGTAAGGAATCACCGTCGAGACCTGCGTCTGCTGCAGCATGATCTCCGAGATCCACACGCGATACGGCGTGCGATCTTGTTGCCAAGGTAGATCGTGGCGACCGCTTCTCGCATGCCATGCGATGAGTGCGGGGCCGATGTTGGCAGGCTCGGGTGTATCGCTGGACTGATGCATCACTCACATTGTAGATGTCCAACCTGAGGTCAGACCATCGAGACAGTAGCCGTCGGGTGAGTGCCCGAGGGTAATCGCAGTGACCCTGCGTGCTAGGCTAGCTCCGCTTTTTCAGGGGGTTCGTAGCGATGGAAGAGATCTCTCTCGCCCACGGGATATTCAAGTATCTGCATATCCTGCTCTTTGTTTATTGGCTCGGCGGCGATGCCGGCGTGTTCTACTCGAGCAAGTTCGTCACCAATACGAGTCTCTCCCGTGAAGCTCGACTCACGGCGTTCAAGATTTTCATCAACCTCGACATGCTGCCGCGTTACTGTCTCGCGCTCATGCTCACCGTGGGCGGCATCCTCGCCGAGTTCATCGGCTACGAGCATCCGCTTTGGCAGACTATCGCGATCGTCGCGCTTGGCCCGATCTGGGTTTGGGTCGTACACACCATTCACGCGAAAGAAGGTACCGATTTCGGTAAGACGCTCGCGTTGTGGGACAAACGCTTCCGCGTCTTCATGATCGTCGCGCTCGTGTCGTCAGTCGCGTACCACTGGGTCACGGGACCGCTGCAGCCCTACCCCTGGCTTGCGGCCAAGCTGCTCATATTCGCTTTCCTCATCTTCTGCGGTTTCATGATCCGACTGAAGATTCCGCCGTTCATCGAAGGCTTCAAGGTGATGGCCGCGACCGGCCCGACACCCGAGAGCGATCAAAAAATGATCGACGGCATGGGGGCCTGCCGCCCGTACGTACTGATCATCTGGGCGGGCGTCGCACTCTCGGCGTTGATCGGAGTACTCAAGCCGGGCGGGTGATTGCCGCCCGGAAATACGCCCTTCAGGGAATGAGCAAGGTCGAGCCCGTCGTCTTGCGGGCTTCGAGATCACGATGGGCCTGAGCCGCATCGGCAAGCGGGTAACGCTGGCCGATATGCAGGCGCACCTTCTTCGATGAAATCATCGAGAACAACGCCTTGGCCGCCGCATCGAGATCTTCTCGCTTGGCGATATAGGCGAAGAGCGACGGACGAGTGAGGAAGAGCGATCCGCGCTTCGATAGCTCGAGCGGCGAGATCGCGGGTGGCGGTCCCGAGGCGTTGCCGTAACTCACCATCATGCCGAGCGGCGCGAGACAATCGAGCGAATCGAAGAAAGTGTCTTTGCCAACCGAATCGTAGACCACCTTCACGCCCGCACCTTTGGTGATTTTTTTGACGGACTCGACGAGCGGATCTTTCCCCATGACGAGCACGTGCTTGCAGCCATTTTTCTTGGCGAGCGCAAATTTTGCGCTACTGCCCACCACCCCGATGACGCGCGCACCGATGGCCTTCGCCCATTGACACAGCAGCAGGCCCACACCACCGACCGCTGCATGCACCAGAATGAAATCGCCTCGCTGCACACGATAGGTTCGTCGCAGAAGGTACTCGGCTGTGAGTCCCTTGAGCATGATGGCAGCGGCCTGTTCGTCGCTGATGGCTCGGGGTAACTTGACGAGTCGTGCGGCGAGAATGTTTCGCAGCTCGCTATAACTACCGGTCACCGTATGAACATAGGCGACTCGGTCACCCAGTCGGAAATCTTTGACCTTCCGACCGACTGCCGTGACGACACCTGCAGCCTCGCGACCCAGACCCGCCGGCATAGGCATCGGGTAGAGGCCATTCCGATCGTAAACGTCGATGTAGTTGAGCCCGATGGCCGTATGACGAACCTGAACCTCGCCCTCACCCGGCGCGGTAACGTCCACGTCTTCGAGATGCATCTCTTCGGGCCCACCGGCCCGATGGATGCGGATCGCCTTCGACACTTTAGAGGGCGGACTCGTCGGTCTCGCCAGTGCGAATGCGGATCACGCGGTCGATGTCGGTGATGAAGATCTTGCCGTCGCCAACCTTGCCGGTTTTCGCAGCCTTGACGATGGCATCGGTCACTTGATCGACGAGATCACCGCGTACGGCAACTTCGATACGGGTTTTGGGAACGAAGTCCACGACATATTCGGCGCCGCGATAAAGTTCGGTGTGCCCGCGCTGGCGGCCGAAACCCTTGACCTCGGTGACGGTCATGCCCGATACGCCGATCTCTGACAGCGCCGCGCGCACGTCGTCGAGCTTGAAGGGCTTGATGATGGCTGTGACGAGTTTCATGTCTGCTACTCCCTATTCGACCTATGCGAGGCACCGACTGTCGGCCGGGGAAGTATTGCACCTTCTATGCCACGTCGGCGAGGCCCCGAATGACCGGGATTTTCAGCCTCGTGACGGTTTTCGGGCGGCTGGTGCGCACCATTATGGCGCACTGCGGTCGGGGGTGCGCCCGTGAGTGGTGCGCCTGTGAGTGGTGTGACCGACGGTTCGGCCCTATCCTTGCCGCCCATGACGGAACGAGTCGTGGTGATCGGAGCGGGTCAGGCCGCCATTCAATGTATCGAGACCCTGCGCAAGAAAGGGTTCGGAGGCCGTATCGACCTCGTCGGTGAAGAGCCCCACCTACCGTATCAGCGCCCTCCTCTTTCCAAGAAGTATCTCGCCGGCGAGCTCGGGCTCGATCGACTGACCCTTCGACACCAAAATTATTTTGACGAGCAGCGGATCGGTCGGCATCTGGGGCGCCTCGCAGTATCGGTCGATCGCTCGAGCTCGACGGTAACGCTCAATGATGGCCAGACTCTCGGTTACGACGCCTTAGTTCTCGCCACGGGCAGTCTGCCACGACGGCTGAGCCTGCCCGGAAGCGACCTTGCCGGCGTGCATTATTTGAAGGACATCGCAGACGCCGATCGTCTGCGCAGCGAGATCCAACCTGGTCGTCGTGCCGTAATCATCGGCGGTGGCTACATCGGTCTCGAGTCGGCCGCGACGTTAAGACACCTCGGTATGGAAGTCACCGTGCTCGAGATGGCCGATCGTGTGATGAATCGTGTCGTTGCCGAGCCCGTCTCGCGCTACTTCGAGGCTGAACATGCCGGTCATGGTGTGCAACTCTTGTTGCGTTGCAGCGTGACGGGCCTGCAGGGCGATGCCTCAGGTCGAGTGTGCGCCGTCGAAACCGCCGCCGGACGTATCGAGACCCGTCTCGTCATCGTCGGTATCGGCGTCAGCGCCAACGACACACTGGCCAGCAGCGCCGGTCTCGCCTGCGAGAACGGAATTCTCGTTGACGAACATTGCCGAACCTCCGACCCGTCGATCTACGCGATCGGCGACTGCAGCAATCATCCATCGCTGCGTTACGGCCGTCGGGTACGGCTGGAGTCCGTCGATAATGCCTTCGAGCAAGGGACGACGGCCGCACTCAACATTCTCGGCCAACCACAGCCACACGATCGCGTGCCCTGGTTCTGGTCTGACCAGTATCACCACAAACTGCTGATCATTGGTCTCTCGCAAGGTCATGACCGAGTCGTACTGCGGGGGAACACCCAAGACAACACGTTCTCGTGCTGCTACTTGAAGAGCGATGGTGAGCTACTGGCCGTCGACACGGTGAATCAGGCGAAGGACCAGATGGCCGCACGCAAACTCATTGCGGCGCGAGTGAAGCTCGATGCCGATAAGGCAGCCGATATCTCTATTCCTCTCAAAGATTGCGTACTGTGAGGTCGTCACTCATGACTCGCTTTATCAAACTGCTCACTGTCGCTGCCTTTGCCTATTCGTTGGCGATAACCGCCGAAAGCAAGGAACCTGAAAAAATGATTTCGATCGCGATTCATGGTGGCGCGGGCGTGATCTCGCGCGACCAACTGGGACCCGACGACGGCGCAGCGTACCGAGCGGGTCTCGCCGATGCGCTCGATGCGGGCTACGCCGTACTCGAAGCCGGTGGCAGCAGTCTCGATGCCGTGACGACGGCAGTACGCCTGCTCGAGGACAATCCACTCTTCAATGCGGGCAAGGGTGCGGTGCTCGCACATGATGGTTATGCCGAGCTCGATGCCTCGATCATGGATGGCAGAAATCTAGCAGCTGGCGCCGTCACGGGATTACGTCACGTCAAAAACCCCATCGACCTCGCCCGACGTGTGATGGAGCAATCACCACACGTATTTCTGTCGGGTGCCGGTGCCGAGGAGTTCGCACTCACTCAGGGCATCACGTTGGTACCCAATGAATACTTCATCACCCCGACACGTAAGCGCCAGCTTCAACGCGTGCTGCAAGGTCAATCGCAGCCGAAGAACGAGCTCTCGGGGCTCGGCACCGTCGGTGCCGTCGCCGTCGACAAGCAAGGCAATGTTGCCGCCGCTACCTCCACCGGAGGCATGACGAACAAGCGTTGGGGTCGAATCGGCGACGCTCCGGTGATCGGTGCCGGCACTTACGCCAATAACTCGAGCTGTGCGGTGTCCTCCACGGGCCATGGTGAGTATTTCATTCGATCGGTCGTCGCCTACGACATCTGCGCACTCGTCGAATATCGCGGGTGGTCACTCGAGCGTGCCGCTAGGGCAGTCGTCAAAGAAAAGCTCGTACAACGTGGCGGCGAAGGCGGTGTCATCGCCGTCGATCCCAAAGGCAAAGTGGTGATGGAATTCAACAGCCCCGGAATGTTCCGCGGCATGCGCGACTCTTCAGGTCAGCGCGAGATCGCTATTTACGAAAAATAGTCGGAGAGAAATACGTCGAAGTCTTTCTGCGGAGCGCTCGCCATGGCCTCCGCGACCTCGAGCGACTCGGCGGCCTGATCAGCAAACTCACGCAATCGCGCCTCGTTCGGTTCGTGCAAATCGAGGAAATAACCTTTGTGCGTGGCTGACGTGCGTAGCGCGAGATCGAAGAACGACTCGCCTGTTTCGCCAATTTCTTTGATGAGTCTTGCCGAGGGCGTAAGCGCGACATCCTCGAGTTTGGCGGCCTGTACGGCGAGTGCCGCGGCATATGGCTTTTGCGGATCGCCCTCATCGAGCAGCTCGCAGATACCCTGCATCTGGTCGATGATCTCGCGAGCCCACTGAATCATCGGCACCTTCCGTCCGTCCCGACTCAACATGAGATCGGGCTCGCGCCCTCTTCGAGCGACGGTGACGTGGTTACCGTCGAGCACGGCTTGCTCGGTGGCATCGATGAGCGGGCTCTCTCGCATCAGACACAGACCCAGAAACGCCTCTAAAAATCGGAGCTTATTCTGGTTGACCCCAACCGGGTCGAAGGCACTGACATCGAGGGCGCGCACTTCCACGTACTCGACCCCGCGACGCATCAATGCCTTGGTCGGGCGCTCTCCGGACCGGGCGACGCGCTTGGGACGAATGAACGCGTAGTACTCGTTCTCGATCTGCAGCAGGTTGGCGTTAAGTTGACGGTAAACGCCGTCGACCTTCACGCCGAAGCGTTCGTACTCTGGGTGAGGCGTACTGATCGCTCGAGTGAGATCACGAACGTATTCCTCTAAATTATTGACGGAGACTTCAAGACTCGACTGGCTTTGGTTGCGGTATCCGAGATCGCTCATGCGCAAAGAGGTGGAATGCGGCTCCCAAGCCGTACCGCGTCCGTATTCGGGCAAAGTTTCGCCACGCGCGCGCAGAAACGACTTACACACCATCGGCGACACACCGAAGAGATACAGGACGATCCATCCGTACCGACGATAATTGCGCAGCAGATCGAAGTAGCTCTCCGAAATGAACGACTGCCCGGAGGTGCGCGACTCGCGGATCGCAGACCAAACGGGCCACAAGCGCTCCGGAAACGAATAATTGAAGTGAACACCCGAGATAGCCTGCATCACTCTTCCGTAACGCAGTCCGAGACCCTCGCGGTAAATCGTCTTCATTCGGCCGACATTGGACGGACCAAATTGCGCGATGGGAATGCTGGCGTCACCGTCGATGACACAGGGCATGCTCGTAGCCCAGAGTAATTCG
>JBIIHO010000066.1:0-8046 GCA_044235605.1 Steroidobacteraceae bacterium
CATCGCTTACCAGTACCTGCATTTCCATTACAACCCAGCGCACATGATCGCGGTGACGTTCTTCTTCACCACGGTTCTCGCGCTCGCGTTGCACGGATCACTGGTGCTGTCAGCCCTCAACCCGCCAAAAGGCGAGGTGGTGAAGGGTGCGGAACACGAAAACACATTTTTCCGCGACAACATCGGCTACTCGATCGGCACACTTGGCATTCACCGGTTCGGCCTCCTGCTCGCGATCAATGCGGGCGTCTGGAGCGCGATCTGTATCGTGGTGAGTGGTCCCTTCTGGACTCGAAGCTGGACGGATTGGTGGGCGTGGTGGCTCAACCTTCCGATCTGGGCCTGAGGTAAGCAACCATGGCTGAATATCAAAACCTCTTCACGCGCGTGCAGGTCACTGCACCGCATTATCCTGGCATCCCTCACGACCCGCGGGGCGTGTGGGTACGCGGCGTCAAGGCGTCGGCCAATTATTGGCTGGGCAAGATCGGTGATGCGCAAATCGGACCGTTCTATCTCGGTTCGACGGGCGTCGCCTCGATTCTTTGCTTCATCATCGCCTTCGAGATCGTGGGCCTTAACATGCTCGCCTCGGTGAACTGGAATCCCCTCGAGTTCATCCGGCAGTTGTTCTGGTTAGCGCTCGAACCGCCGGCACCGCAATATGGGCTGCGTATTCCGCCGCTCAGCGATGGTGGTTGGCACCTCATGGCAGGTTTCTTCCTGACCATGTCGGTGTTGCTGTGGTGGGTGCGTACGTACAGCTTGGCACGCAAGCTCAAGATGGGCACGCACACGGCCTGGGCGTTCGCTTCGGCGATCTTCCTGTTCCTGGTGCTCGGCTTCATTCGTCCGGTGCTGATGGGCAGCTGGTCTGAGGGCGTACCCTTCGGAATCTTTGCTCACCTCGATTGGACGGCGGCGTTCTCGCTGCGTTACGGCAACTTGCTGTACAACCCGTTCCACGCGCTCTCCATCGTGTTCCTCTACGGATCGGTGCTGCTGTTTGCGATGCACGCCGGCACGATCATGGCGGTGAGTCGCTTCGGTGGCGAACGTGAAGTCGAGCAGTCGCTCGATCGCGGAACGGCCTCCGAACGCGCGGCGCTCTTCTGGCGATGGACCATGGGTTTCAACGCGACGATGGAATCCGTTCACCGTTGGGCCTGGTGGTTCGCAGTGCTTTGCACGCTCACGGGCGGCATCGGCATCCTGCTGACAGGCACCGTGGTGGACAACTGGTACCTGTGGGCGGTCAAGCACGGCGTGGCACCGGCTTATCCGACCACCTTCGAACCGATGCCGGATCCGGCACTGACTTCGGGAGCCGCACAATGAAAACCCAGATCCGTTTGATTGCGGCACTCGCCGCTACACTCGGCCTGCTTGCCGCGTGCGGGGAGCGTCCACCCATCGAGACTCAGCAAATCGGGTATCGCGGGACGGGCATGGAGCAGAACGTGAACCCGCGTTTGCGCGAGCAGCTCAAGGCCGTCAATCAGGTCGGTGGTGTTCAGCCGCCGGCCGATGCGAGCGGTCCACTTGCCAAGGACATCTACCAGAACGTGCAAGTGCTCTCTGACCTCTCGGTCGGTGAGTTCACGCGCGTGATGTTGTCGATGACCGAGTGGGTGGCGCCGGAGGACCAGAAGAACTGCACGTACTGCCACAACGGCGAAAACTACGCCGATGAAAGCAAGTATCAGTACAAGGTCGCTCGCAGCATGTTGTTGATGACTCGCGATATCAACACCAACTGGAAGTCTCACGTCAAAGATACCGGCGTCACCTGTCATACCTGCCATCGCGGCGGTCCGGTTCCGCAGAACGTGTGGTACGCCGACCCGGGTTCGGGTCGTGAGAACGCCTTCGTCGGTACGCGTGCGGGTCAAAACTCCGCCGTGACGGGCCTTGGCATCACGACCATCGGCCACTCGAGTCTGCCGTACGATCCGTACTCACCGTTCCTGTTGGGTGATCTCGACATCCGTGTGAATGGTCCGACGGCTCTGCCGACAGGCAATCGCAAGTCGATCAAGCAGGCGGAGTGGACCTACTCGCTCATGGTGCACATGTCCAATTCGTTGGGGGTGAATTGCACCTATTGCCACAACAGCCGCGCCTGGGCGGAGTGGGAGCAGAGTACGCCGCAGCGAACCGTCGCATGGCACGGCATCCGAATGGCTCGAGGTCTGAATAACCAGTATCTCGTCCCGCTCACCGACGTATTCCCGACGAATCGGAAGGGACCGCTCGGCGACGTGGCGAAGATCAACTGTCAGACTTGCCATCAGGGCGTGAACAAGCCGTACTTCGGCGAGAGCATGGCGAAGGCTTACCCGGAACTGCTCGGGGTCAAGACTGCGTCGGCGGAACCTGCTGCTGCAGCGCCGCCTCCCGGCAGTCTTTGACCGGTAGCTGACGATGGACGTTTTGCTCGCGCAACCCCGCGGCTTTTGCGCGGGGGTTGCGCGAGCGATCGAGATCGCCGAGCGCGCCCTCGAGATGTACGGCGCGCCGGTGTACGTCTATCACGAGATCGTTCACAACGGTCACGTGGTCGGCGATCTCGCTGCGCGTGGAGCGATCTTCGTCGAGCACATTGCGGAGATCCCAAAGGGATCGGTGACGGTATTCAGTGCACACGGCGTCTCGACGGCAGTGGTCGATGAGGCTCGGGAGCGCGGGCTTCATGTCATCGACGCCACCTGTCCGCTCGTCACCAAGGTGCATTTGCAGGCCGAGCGCTACTCGCAGCGCGGGTACACGATTGTGATCGTGGGACACGCGGGTCACGAAGAGGTCGAAGGCACCCGTGGTTCGGTGACCGGACCTGTTCATGTCGTCGGGCGCATCGAGGAGATCGAGGCCTTACCGATGAGCGCGATGGAGCCAGTGGCCTATGTCACCCAGACCACGCTCTCGATCGACGACACTCGCGGTCTGATCGCGGCGCTCGAAGCGCGCTATCCGGATATCGTCGGCCCTGGGCTCGACGATATCTGCTATGCGACGTTAAACCGCCAGCGAGCGGTGCAACAGTTGGCCCGCCGGGTGGATCTCGTGATCGTTGTCGGCGCACACAATAGTTCTAACTCTAATCGCCTACAGGAAGTCGCTGCCGATCACGGCGTGCCGGCGTGGCTCGTCGAGGACGAGTCGGAACTTCAGCCTGTCTGGCTCGAAGGCGTCAAGACGGTGGGTGTCACAGCAGGGGCGTCGACCCCTGAGCATCTCGTACGAAAGGTTTGTGACCGACTCAAAGAATTCGGTGCCGGATCGATTCGACAGTTGCCCGGGCTCGCGGAGACGATTCGTTTTAGATTGCCTGACGTATTTCGTCAGATCGCCTGACGACTCAATCGATTTGACTGCGAGTCAGCAGTCGCAACACCCCGTTGAACATTGCGTTATCGCGCAAGCGTAGTGGCTTCCGACCGCGACTACCTTGCGCCTCGACCACCGCACAGTGACGGGCGATGGCGTCGAAGATGCCCGGAACGTCGAGGCCCGCTTCCTGCAGGCACTGGTCACGGGTACCGTGCTCGATCGTGCGATCCGGAAGTCCGAGCCTCAGCACCGAGGTATCGATCCCCTGGGTACTCAGAAACTCCGCGACTGCGGAGCCCGCGCCACCGGCGATCGTACTTTCTTCGAGTGTCACGAGGATCTCGTGTTGGGCAGCGAGTTCCAGAATCAACGATTCATCCAGTGGTTTGACGAAGCGCATGTTTGCGACACTAGCATCAATGATTTCCGCTACATCATGGGCGGTATCCAGCAAGGTGCCGAAGGCGAGCAGGGCGATACCCGAGCCACGATGTACCCACTCGCCACGCCCGATGGGTAGGGCACGAGGCAGCGGTTCGCCGGCTGCGAGCGAGCCGATCGCAGCGGTACGTGGATACCTCAAGGCGCAAGGTTCACCGAGCTCGACCGCAGTTCGCAACATGGCGCGTAGCTCCGTCGCGTTCGACGGAGCCATCACCGTAAGGTTGGGTACGCAACGTAAAAAGCTGTGATCGAGATTGCCGTTGTGCGTGGCGCCGTCGGGTCCAACGAGCCCAGCGCGATCGATGGCGAAGGTTACCGGCAGCCGCTGCAGACAGACATCGTGTACGAGTTGATCGTAGGCGCGCTGCAGAAAAGTAGAATAAATCGCTACGACCGGTCGTAATCCGCGAGTGGCGAGCCCCGCCGCGAAGGTGACGGCATGCTGTTCCGCAATACCGACGTCGAAGTAACGCTCTGGAAAGCGCTTGGCGAAGCCGACGAGACCTGAGCCCTCGCGCATCGCGGGGGTCACCGCGACGATACGCGGATCTGCTTCGGCGAGTTCGCAAAGGCTTTCGCCGAATACTTGTGTGTACGTGGGCGCCGATGGAGGGCTTGCGACGATCCCCCGATCCGGATCGAAGGGCGTGACACCATGGTATTTGATTGGATCGGCTTCTGCTGCCGCATAGCCTTTTCCTTTTGTCGTGACGACATGCAGTAGTCGCGGACCGGGCGCATCGCGTAGTTGTCGGAACGCGTCGACGAGACCGTCAACATCGTGTCCGTCGATCGGTCCGTGATAGGCAAAGCCGAGAGTACGAAAAAAGGCAGCGGCGTCGGCGCTCGGCTCACGCCCTTGAGTCGTGAGGCGTTGGGACAGTGCGCCGACGTTCTCCGAGATCGACATCCCGTTGTCATTGAGTACAACGAGTAGATTGGCGCCGATAGCGCCGGCATGATCGAGGGCCTCGAAAGCAAGTCCAGCGGTCAGCGCTCCGTCGCCGATGATCGCAACCGAGCGACTAGATTTACCCTGTATCGCAGCCGCGCTCGCCATGCCTAGTGCAGCGCTGATCGAGGTGCTTGAGTGCCCCGCGCCGAAGGCATCGTGGTGGCTCTCGTCACGTCGAAGAAATCCCGAGATGCCTGGGCGCTTACGAATGGTGCGTAGTTGATCGCGTCGGCCCGTGAGTACCTTATGCGGATAACACTGATGACCCACATCCCAGACAAGCGAATCGCGCGGCGTGTCGTAGCAATAATGAAGTGCCACAGAGAGCTCGACGGTGCCGAGTCCCGAAGCGAGGTGGCCACCGCTTGATGAGACGCTGCGGATCAAAAAATCACGCAGCTCGTCTGCGACCTGACTCAAACTTTCGCGCGGAAGTGCGCGCAGCATCGACGGGTCGTCGATAGTGTTGAGAAGGGAGTGGGTGACGGGTGATCTCATGTCTTGGCTCCCGGCGTCATCATGGCGAAGTTCGCCGGTTGGAGAGGCTCCAGCGCCACAGCGCCTCGGCCGGTAGTGGCAGCACCATCAGTAGGTGCTCGAATGCCGCGAGCACTGCAAGCGTGGCGACGATGGTCGATGCGGCAGCGTGGTGCAGAGTATCGGCGGCTAGCGCGTGCATTCCGAACCACCCGGCGATCGCAAGTCCGAGCAAGATCGACAGCGGCAACAGCGGATTCATTCGGCGTTGACGCATGAAATCGAGCAGATGGTGCAGGTGCGCCGGCAAAAATGCTTCGCCGAGGTTGCGTACGCCGAGAAACAAATTGAGTTTCGCGCTGCTTCTCATCAGCCATAGCAGCAAGAGCACGAGCAAGCCCAAATCGTTGGCTTGACCGAGCAAAGCGATTGCAACGATGGCTACGGTCGCGGCAATGAGCAGCTCATGCCAAAGAATTGCTGTGAACGCAGCTCCGGCTCTGGGTAGCAGGGCTGCATCGCTTGCAGGCCGGGTCACCGAAGGACCGGTAATTTTCCCAGTGAGGAACGTGACTTCGATCCAGCCCCAAACGGCGAGAGCGGCGATCAGCGAGACGAGTGCTGAGCTCAGAGAGGTGACTTCACGAAGCGCGAAGAGTGTGACGAGTCCGACGAGTCCGAGCAGCGAGGAGAAGGCGATCAGACGTGGATACGTGCTCGGGTTGCGCCCGACGAGTCTTGCGATCACGCCGGTGGAGCCCCACCACAGCACGACCGTCAGAAGCATCGGTATCAGATGTTGCGACCAGCTCATCGCCCCGCCGTGTGGATCCCGCGCTTAGCGCGGGATGTTATCCGCTCTCGCCTCGCCCTGTTCCCAGAGCGCGGCGAAGGTCTTAGCGTTATCTGTGCCAAAGACATCCAGATTGATCGTGGTGCCGGTTGCTGTATCGGTCAGCAACAGTCGCCCGTCCCGTAGACGCGAGAGGCGATATGGCGCATCGGGATCGCTGCCGGCAAGTTTGCGTCCTCTCGACAACCCGCGCATCACGCCGCTCACGAACCCTGCTTGTTCCGCCTTGATCGCAGGTAATCGCGTGCCGTCGATGAGCACCGGTTGGATCGCTCCGTCCTCGAGCGTGCGAAGGCGGATGTCGTGGCTCGACACCACGATGTCTTCGGACATGGGTGCTGCTTGCGGCAACTCGTCGCCGATGACGACGAGCGAGACGGCTAAAAGGATCAACAGGCCGGCGGAGATCAGCAGCGGCTTAGGCAGATCTTGTGGGTGTTCGACGGTCACGCGGAAGCGCCCAGGACTGAGCCTGTGGCCGACGCTTCCTGCGAGCCTGAGTTGGAGTTGCCGAGCGTCGTGCCCGGAGTGTGATCGGCATAGGCGCGACCGAGAATATCGCCCGCGTGCGCCGGATTCGGGAGGCTGCGCAAGGAGGGTTGCGGACGGGTGATATATCCGGGACGCACGTGCGGCCAAAGCCAAAGATAAGAGACGCGCTGTTCCTTGTCGACCGTGAGGGCGATATCTCCGCTGCCGTCGTTACGCATCAGAATCTGCGCTGACTCGATCGCCTTGAACGGTAAGTTGATCGTGCTCGAGAGCGCGATACCCTGCCGAATGACGATTCGGCGTGTCGTGATGGTATAGATCGTTGAGCGCGCCGAGAGCCTTGCGATGCCGGCGACGATGGCGAGACATACGATCGAGAACACCGCGGGACCTACGCAACCCCGAAGCGTCTCGACGAGCGAGCTGCCGGAACTGAGTAGATAGACGCCGCGAGCAAGAATGATCAAGGCGAAATACATCGACAAGAGTTTTACGCGATAAGCGTGCAGGGCGAGGGAGCGCCACGAGGGCGCTCCCTGCCATAACACGTATTCACCCGAGGGCAGTGCCGAGGGCAGCCCCCGTACCGGCTCGTCGTCGTGTTCGCTGAATGTCGCTCGGATAGTCATGGCGTCAGATCAAAGATTCGCTGCGTGAGGGAGTCGCAAAAAGATGACCGCCTGCGTAGTACGCGCAGATCCGATCTTCTTCCAGCTTGGTGATCTGCTGGTTGCTTGCGATACCCGGCACGCCCGCGAATTGCGCGGCGGTGATCGAGGCGACTTTGACCTTGCGGTTCGCTGCGTCGTAACGCACGAAGCCCGAGGGCAGCATCACGTGACGACCGCCGGCGAGTTCGACCTCGAGGTAGCGGATCTGCGGTTCGGCCTTGTCGACCCAGAGTTCGACCACCTTGCCTGCCGATGCGCCATCGAGACCGCACACCGACATGCCACGCGGATCCGGGTCGCGGGACTCGACGCCCCAACCCGAGACCGAGCTCATCGGCACGATCATCGGCGAGCCGTCGACCATGCGCTCCGGCTGGTTGGCGCGTGCGGCGTAGGCCGAGGGACCGACGGCATCGAGCATCGGATCGCCCGTGGGCTCGAGCGGTGCGCCGACGTCCGCGCCGTAGCGGTCATCTGCGCCGACTTGACGTGCTGCGATCGGTCGACGATCGGCACGAGCCGGATCAGGTGCCATGACCGAACTTCCGTCGGCGAGTTTGAACGTCTTCGGGTCGGGTACGCCCGGCAGACCTTCTATGGTGACGGGGTTGCCGTGACGATCGACTCGATGCGTATCGAGCGGATAGCCCTCGCGCTTGTCTTCGCGGTGCAGGTACCAGATGAGCCCTGCGAAGAAAGCCCAAAAACCGTAAAGCGCAATCTGCGCGGTGTCCAAGTATTCGAGAAACGCGTTCGACTCCATGATGTCGTCCTCCCTGAAAAACAAAACTTCAAAAAATGCGTAAGTGGGTTAACCCGGTAAT
>JBIIHO010000067.1:0-8016 GCA_044235605.1 Steroidobacteraceae bacterium
AGTAACGCGGTCCGTTTGGGCGTTTACTGAAACGCCTGCGGGTTCTTCGTCACCTTTGCCTTCTCACGCATGTCCTCGACGTACGAGGCGAGCGTGCCGAGCGCCTGACGCCCGGAGAGTTCTTGACCCCGCGCTGCGCGAGCCGCGGCATCGGCCGCTGAAGGCAATACGCGCGTCTGCGACACCACAACCACCGCGGCGCCGTCTTTCGTGACCACGGCCTTGGCCGAGGTTTTGCCTGCAGCCGGGCGTGAGACGTCGAAGGCTGCGTTGCGCACTTCGGCGGGCACAGCCGGATCGCGACGATCGATGAAGCGGGCCGCCGTCGGCGCGCCGCCTAAACCCGTGGCGAGCGACTCGAACGCGCCACCCTCACCCATGACTTTGACGATGGACTCTGCCGCCTTACGAGCCTCTTCGGTCGCACGTTCGGCCGTCGCCGCCTCGAGCGCCTGAGCGCGCACGGTCGCAAGCGCCGGCACCGCCGGCTTGCGATGCTCAAGCACGCGCACGACGACGAAGCGATCTTCACCGAGACCCACCGGGCCACCGATGCGACGCTGGTTGAGCACGGCATCACCGAACACGAGCGCATCGAGCTCGGGCGTTGCCGCGAGTTCTGGGCTGCCCGTGCCACGCTCATAGGTTGCGACTTCGCCGAGCTTGAGCCCGAGTTCGTTGGCAATCTTTGAGAGATCCGCGCCCACCTGCTCGAGACGCTGCTGCACGGCATCCTGCTTCTCGCCGAAGAGATCGGCGATACGACCGCGGCGATACTCGTCTTCGAGCTCCGCGCGCACTTCCGCAAACGACTTATTTCGACCCGCCTGAATGGCCTCGAGGCGCACGACATGGAACCCGAACTCGGTTTTCACGGGGCCTCGGGTCTCGCCTTCTTTCATCGAGAAGACGGCTTCGGCAAAGGGCGCGACGAAGGCGGATTTCTCGGAGAAGCCGAGATCACCGCCGCTGCCCGCGGAGCCCGTATCCTTCGAGAGCTGCGTCGCGAGCGCTGCGAAATCAGACCCACCCTTGAGCTTGGCGAGCACTTCGTTCGCTTCTTTTTCAGTGGCGAGCAGGATGTGGCGCGCACGACGGCGCTCGGGCTCGGCGTAGCGGTCTTTGTTTTCGGCAAAGAGGTTTAGGAGATCGGACTCCGCGACAACCACCTGGCTCGAGACGTCAGCGATCGAGCCTTCAGCAACTTGCAGGCGCACGGACTCCGTCGTCAAGAAACGCTGGGAATTTTTTTGATACCACGCGTTGAGCTCGGCGTCGGAGAGTTTGAGGTTCGCGCGGTACTTCGCGGCCGGGAACAGCGCGTAGCGCACTTCGCGCTGCTCGTCCTCGAGGGCGATGCGACGACCGATTTCGGTGGTCGTCAAAAATTCACCCGCAAAGAGCGTGCGCTGCAGCTCTTCGTTCTGCAGTCCGCGGCGGATATCGGCTCGGTATTGATCGGCCGTGATACCGAGCTGCGCGAGGCGCGCGAGCGCGAGGGTTTCGTTGTATTGGCCGTCGACCTGGAAGGCCTGCTCGTTGCGGATGCTCTCCTGCACGCGCGTGCCATCGACACGATAACCCTCCTCACGCGAGCGGGCGCTAATGAGCTCAGAGCGAATGAGGCGCTCGATGATGCCGTCCTGGAGCGAGGGCTTGAGGTCTTCGGGGATATCGGTGCCGAACTGCTGCGCCCACTGCGACTGCTGGTCCTGCCAGAGGCGGCCCGCGTCCTGCAAAGAAATCTCGTTGCCGTCGACCTTGGCGGCATAGCGCTTGGGTCCGATGAAATCGAGCGAGACCGCCCCGGTCGCACCCCAGATCGCAAACACGAAGGCGAGCGGGATGAGGATGAGCCACGCGAAGGTTTTCTTGCCTTTGAGGGAATCGCCGATTTTCTGGAGCATGGGTTTTCGAGGGGTCCGTCGTTTTCGAGCCGGCGATTATAGGGCTTTGGGTGGCACTCTGGGGGTCGACCCCCTATCATCGGCGCCAGTCATGAGCCAGGGCCCCGCGAAAATCATCGACGGCAAGGCCATCGCCCGGGTGGTGAAGGCCGAGGTTCGTGCGGCCGTCGACCGGCTGGCCGCCTCGGGCGCCCGTCGCCCGGGGCTTGCGGTCGTCATGGTCGGGGACAACCCGGCCTCGGCCGTCTACGTGCGCAACAAGCGCGCGGCCTGCGAGGAGTGCGGGATTGCCTCGGTCGCCATCGACCTGCCCCACTCGACGAGCGAGGTCGAGCTGCTCACGCGGATCGACGCCCTCAATGCCGACCCTTCCGTCGATGGGATTTTGGTCCAGCTGCCGCTGCCCGAGCATATTCGGCAGACCGAGGTCGTCGAGCGCATCCACCCGCGGAAAGACGTGGACGGGTTTCATCCGTACAACATCGGCCGGCTCGCCGAGCGCAATCCGCTGATCCGTCCCTGTACGCCGTATGGCGTGGTGCGCATGCTCGAGCACATCGGCGTGTCGGTGAAAGGCCAGCACTGCGTGATCGTCGGGGCGTCCAACATCGTGGGGCGGCCCATGTCGCTCGAGTTTTTGTTGATGGGCGCGACGACGACCGTGACCCATCGGTTTACCGAAGACCTCGAGCATCACGTGCGCGAGGCTGAGGTGCTCGTGGCCGCGGCGGGTAAACCCGGCCTCATCAAGGGCGAGTGGATACGGCCTGGCGCCGTGGTCGTCGATGTCGGCATCAACCGACGCGAGGACGGCGCGCTCGTCGGCGACGTCGAATTTGCCGAGGCGGCCAAGCGCGCCTCGTGGATCTCACCGGTCCCCGGCGGCGTCGGCCCCATGACCGTCGCCATGCTCATGAAGAACACCCTCGAGGCGGCGTTGAGGAGGGGCTAGACCCCGGTCAGGAGCGTCGCCAGACCGTGGCGCCGCCCGGTTTATCTTCAAGCACGATGCCCGCCGCAGCGAGCTCGTCACGAATTTCATCCGAGCGTTTGAAATTCTTTGACTTGCGGGCGTCCTGGCGCTCGGCGATCGCCGCCTCGATGCGGGCATCGTCCCAACCGCCCTCGCCACCGGCCTTTGCGCCCTGGCTCTTGGAGGCGCGGAACCAGTCTTCGGCGTTCAGCGTCAGTAAACCGAGCACCGCGCCGATGGCGCGCAGCTCGCGGGCTTTGGCCGTGGCGCCTGCGACATCACCGGCATCGCGTGCCCGATTGATCTCGCCCGCGAGGTTTTGCAGCACGGCAATGGCTTCAGGTGTATTGAAGTCGTCGTCCATCGCCTCGTGGAAAGCGTTCCAAGCAGGCGATTCGCCGTTGGACGAAGCCGCCGTTTGCGCCGCGTTAACCGGCGGCGCATCGAGGCCGCGCAGCGCAGTGTAGAGCCGGCCGAGCGAGGCGTCGGCCTGCTCGATCTGCACGAGCGAGTAGTTGATCGGACCGCGGTATTGGCTGCCGGTCAAAAAATAACGCAGCACTTCGGGATGACGGATGTGCCCGGAGCTGAGCACTTCGCGGATGGTGAAGAAGTTACCGAGCGACTTCGACATCTTCTCGTCGTCCACGTTGACGAACCCGTTGTGCATCCAAAGATTGGCGAAATGATCACCGGTGGCCGCGCAGGACTGCGCGATCTCGTTCTCATGGTGCGGGAACTTGAGATCCATGCCGCCGGCGTGGATATCGAAGTGACTACCCAAAATTTCGGCGGACATCACCGAGCATTCGATATGCCAGCCAGGGCGCCCCGGACCCCAGGGCGAGTCCCACGCAGGTTCGCCGGGCTTGGCTTTTTTCCAGAGCACGAAGTCGAGCGGATCGCGCTTCGCGGTGTCGACTTCGATGCGAGAACCCGCGCGCAGATCGGCGAGGCGTTTGCCCGAGAGTTTGCCGTAATCTTTGAAGCTACCCACCGAGTACATGACATCGCCATCGCTCGCGACGTAGGCGTATCCCTTGTCGATGAGCGTCTGCGTGAGCGCGATCATCCCCGGCACGTATTGCGTGGCGCGCGGCTCGTGATCGGGCCGCAATACATTGAGGCGATCGTAGTCTTCGTGCATCGCGTCGATGAATCGCGCGGTGAACGTGTCGATGGGCTCGCCGAGCTCGGCGGCGCGACGGATGATCTTGTCGTCGATATCCGTGATGTTTCGGACGAAGATGACCTTGAGACCGCGATGCCTGAGATATCGATGAACGATATCGAACGCGACTTTCGAGCGCGCATGGCCGATATGACAAAAGTCGTAGACCGTGTCGCCGCAGAGGTACATGCGCACCTCGCCCGGCCGAATGGGCGTAAGCGTCTGCTTTTGACCGGTGAGCGAGTTGTGAATGCGGATCGTCATGGGCGGCGGATCGTCAGGGGCAGCGGCTCAATCAAGCGGCCGCGGATGATAGCTGCTCGAGGCGCGCGATGGCGCGCGATGCCGTCATGAGTTTGAGGAGCGGCGCGAGCTCGGGGCCATCGCGACGGCCGGTGAGCGCTTGCCGAAGCGGCTTGAAGAGCTCGGGCCCCTTGCGCTCCGTCTGCTCGCGAATGGCGGTCGTCACCGCCTTCCAGTCGGTGCCGTGGGCGGTGACCGCGCTGGCGGCCGCCGCAAAGAATGCCGGCCCTGCAGCGTGGATCAGCGCTAGGCCTTCAGCATCGTGCGCGGGTAGATCACCGAAGACCACCTGCACCCAGTACGCCGCGTCCGAAGGCAAGAGGAGATTCTGGTGAAGTGCAGCGGCAAAGGCGCTGGCCTCATCGGCGGTGAGCGTGGCAGGCAACTGCGGACGAATCCACTCGAGGGCTTCCGCAGCGCTCAATGCATGCACAGCCTGACGCTGCCAGACCTCAAGTTGTACGGGATCAAACCGCGCGGGTGAGCGCACGAGATGCGCAGGGTTGAACCCGGCGGCGAGTTTTTGCAGATCGAGCAGATCGTGCAAATCGCTTGAGTGACCGAGCCGAAAGAGATGATTGACAAGCGCCTTCGGCAAATAGCCCTGCTCGCGCAGCTCGCGCAAAGATTTCGCTCCGAATCGCTTGGAGAGCGGCGAGCCGTCAGATGCGGTGATGAGCGAGAGATGGCCGTAGGTCGGCGCTTTGAGTTCGAGCGCCATCGCGATGAGCAGTTGGCGCGGCGTATTGGAAAGATGATCTTCACCACGCAACACCGTGGTCACGCCGGTCAAGGCGTCATCGAGTACGTTCGAGAAGAAGAACGCGGCCGACCCATCGGCTCGCTGAACAATGAAATCGCCGATGTCTGCGCACTCGAAACGCTGCTCACCGTGCACGAGATCAATGAATTCGACTCGGCCGCCCTCGGGTACGCGAAAGCGCAGCGTCGGCTTGCGACCTTCAGCGAGCTTGACTGCGCGCTGGGCGTCATTGAGGTTACGGCAGGTACCGGCGTAACGCGGCGGCCGACCCGAGGCGAGTTGAGACTTGCGACTGACCTCGATCTCGAGCGGCGTGCAGTAACACGGGTAAACGCGCCCCGCCCGCTCGAGCTTGTCTAGCGCTTCGCGATAGACGGCACCGCGCTGACTCTGCGCAACGATCTCGCCATCCCAACCGAGGCCGAGCCACTGCAGATCTTCCATGAGCTGCTTGGTGAACTCGGGCTTGCTGCGCTCAGCGTCCGTATCTTCGATACGCAGCAAAAAACGGCCGCCATCGCGATGCGCGAGCAGCCAATTGAAGAGCGCCGTACGCGCATTGCCGAGGTGCAACTCGCCCGTCGGGCTCGGCGCGAAACGGGTGGTGGTCGTGGGATTGTTCATCGTGAGGGGTGCATTTTAGCGGTTCGCATGTGCAGGCCGCAGGATGATGGCTAGAATCCCCTCCGTGCGCCACCTGTTCGTCTCCGATCTGCATCTCGATGCGAGCGCGCCTGCGACCATCGAGGCGTTCCTTCGGTTTCTCTCTGGGGAGGTCCGCGGAGCGACGTCGCTACATATCCTCGGAGATCTCTTCGAGACTTGGATCGGCGATGACGACCCGGACCCGGCACGCGATCGGGTCTGCCAAGCGTTGCGCGCCCTCGCGGATTCGGGGGTCGCGGTGTACGCGATGCAGGGCAATCGCGATTTTCTGTACGGCGAAGCGTTCGAGCGCCGAATCGGCGGGACGCTCGTCTCGGACCCCTCGGTGGTCACCCTCTTTGGCGAGCGCGTCCTGCTGACGCACGGCGATTTGTTGTGCACCGGCGATGCGGCGTATCAGGAGTTGCGTACGACGGTGCGCGACCCGCGGTTTAGAGATCGCGTACTCAAGCTCCCCGTCGATGCACGACAGCTGCTCGCGAATGCAGCGCGCGCCGGTAGCAAGGCGCACACGCGCGCAACTGCCGCGACCATCATGGACGTGACGCCATCCGCCGTCGTCGCCGCATTCGAGGCGACCGGCACGCTCAAGATGATTCACGGTCATACGCATCGTCCCGGCGAACACCGGCACGCCACCCGTTATGGCGAAGCCGAGCGAGTCGTCCTCGCGGCGTGGGATGACACTGGGGAATTTTTAGAAATAACTGCGGACGGCTGGCGACGAAAGGCGGTCCGCTAAGCGTTCGCGCTAACCAGTCGGCAACCCTGAGTGAAACCGGAACTCAGCATCCGGGCTCGTCGCGAGCTCGGCCTCGATGACCGCGAGTTCTTCGAGACGCGCTGACCAGCTCTTTTGACGTTCGCACTCGGGGTGCGCTTTGACGTGCGCCTCGGCGAGTTTGAGATAGAGCTCAAAGTGCCGGGCCTCGGAGGCCTGCAGACCTTCGTACAGCGCCGCGACGTCCGTCGGCAGCCCCTGCCCTTCAGTACGGCTCGAAAGTAACTGAAACCGCTCGCACGAGCGCGCCTCGATCAGCGCACCGCAGAGCAACAGATCGAGCTTGCGATACGGCTCGTGCGTCGTCATGGCCTCGCGCAACGCGGAGGCATAGCGACCGGGTTTGCGCCGCAGATAAGGCACCGCGTGCGTCTGCATCAATTTGTCGACCTGCTCGAAGTGCCGCAGCTCTTCGCGCGCGAGCTTCGAGAGTCGCGTGGCGAGCGCCCGATCTTCGGGGTAGGCGAACATCAGCGCGAGCGCTGTGGAGGCGGCTTTTTTCTCGCAGTTGGCGTGATCGGCAAGCAGCTCGGGCCAGCGACGGATGGCTTCGTCGACCCACTCCGGCGGGGTCGCGGCGCGCAGGGGCGCGCGCATCAGACGCCGCGGACGACCCTGAGCGACCCGCCGCTGCGTCGACGCGCCTTCGCGGCGTCGGAACGTTCTTGCTGCAATCGCTCGAGGTATTCGGGGGTCACGTCGCCCGTGATGTATTTGCCCGAGAAACACGAGGTGTCGAACTCGGTGACGTGAGAGTCGTCGTGCTGACAGGCGAGCTCGAGATCCGCGAGGTCTTGGTAGATGAGCCAATCGGCATTGATGACCTGGCGAACTTCTTCTTCGGTGCGTCCGGCAGCCACGAGCTCGCTCGCCGCAGGCATGTCGATGCCGTAGACGTTCGGGTGACGAACGGGCGGCGCTGCCGAAGCGAAATACACTTTGCGTGCACCGGCCTCGCGCGCGAGCTCAATGATTTGCGCAGACGTGGTGCCGCGGACGATCGAGTCGTCGACGAGCAGCACGGTCTTATTGCGGAACTCGAGATCGATGGCATTCAACTTCGAGCGCACCGACTTTTGACGCTCTTCTTGGCCCGGCATGATGAACGTACGACCGATGTATCGGTTCTTGATGAACCCTTCGCGGAACTTAATGCCGAGGCCCTGCGCGAGCTGCAATGCTGCGACGCGGCTCGTATCGGGCACCGGGATCACGACGTCGATATCGTGATCGGGGCGCTCGCGACGGATTTTCTCGGCGAGGCGATCACCCATACGCATGCGCGCACGCTGTACCGACACGTTATCGATGATGCTGTCGGGCCGCGCGAAATAAACGTATTCGAAAATACAGGGCGCTTGGCGCGTCGTCGCGACACACTGCTGCGAGCTCAAGCGCCCCGCTTCGTCGATGAACACCGCTTCACCCGGCGCAACATCTCGCACCTGCGTG
>JBIIHO010000068.1:0-7906 GCA_044235605.1 Steroidobacteraceae bacterium
GGATCGATGCCGCTCCAAGGACGCGCTCCATGAGTCTGCTTACCTTTGACGAGGATACGATAAGTATCGGAACCCGCCATCAGCGGCCCACCGCGATAACCGATCATTCCGGTCGGCATATTTGCGAAAACGTGCAAGCCGAATACCGCCTCAGGACGATAGCGTTGAAGGACGCCCTCCTCGATCATGAGTGAGGCGCCGCCATTCTCGCCCTCGGGCGCACCTTCTTCGGCCGGTTGGAATAAAAAAATCACCGTGCCGGGAAGATCTGCTCTCATTCCCACGAACGCCTCGGCGAGCCCCATGAGCACCGAGGTGTGCACGTCGTGTCCGCAGGCATGCATGACACCCACAGTTTGGTTCCGGTAAGTCGTCGTCACGCGCGAGCGAAACGGAACATCCGTCTGCTCGACGACCGGTAATGCATCCATATCTGCACGCAACGCGATCGTGGGCCCGGGCTTACCGCCCTTGAGTACTCCGACGACTCCAGTCTTTGCTATACCGGTCTGGACTTCGAGGCCGAGGCGCTTCAGATGATCTGCCACGATCTTGGAGGTACGGAACTCGCGGTTCGACAATTCGGGATTCTGGTGAAGGTCGCGGCGCCATTCGATGACGCGAGGCTCAAGCGTAGTGATCGCAGTATCTAGTTTTGCAACGAGATCTTTTGCGCTGGCAAAGCTGCTGAAGCACAGTAAGACGACGAGCGCCATGTTGAGGCCTTTGAGTCGCAGCATGATCAACCTCCCGCAATACGAACGAGTTCGAAAACTGAAAGCTTTCCGTTGCGCTCGCCGACCGCCACAAAGCGTCCGTCCGGCGACCATCGCAGGCAGGTCGGCTCAGAGTCGGTTAATTGGGCATCGAGAGCGCTCGCGGATTTACCTGGCAACCACAGCGAGACACGCCAGTCGCGACCCCCCGTGACGAGATGATTGCCAGCGGGCTGAAACGCGACGCACTCGATGCGATCGGTATGCCCTCGTAACTGCAGGGGACGAGAACCTTCGGGTCCCTTGCCGCTGAAATCCCATACGACGACCTGATCATCCGCAGCCGTCGCAAGATAACGCGAGTCCCCGCTCCAAGATACCTGCTCCACTTTGGAGGGGTAGCCACGCATCTGCGAGTCACGTCCTGTCGACAGATGCCAGAAGTGAACGGAGCCATCCTGTGTGCCGGTGACGACATATCGACCATTGGGGCTGAAGGCCACCGCAAGACACGGCGCAGCCCATTTGTAATGACGCATCTGAAATCGAGGCGGCTCGACGCGATGTACTACGAGACCGCCATTGATCGCCGCCCCCAAATCTCGACCAGGTTTGTCCCACCCCAAGGCGACGACGGTCGCTGACAACGGCGGGAATACATGCTCTTTTTCTAGTGATGGCGTCCAGAGCGTGATCTGCTTGCCTGCGGCGGTAGCCAAACGCTTTCCATCGGATGTCCAGACTACGGCGGTCGTCCATGCCATCGCCGGGCGCTGTTCCGAAACGAAGTTGCCCTCTGCATCGTAGAGCACAAGGCGAGAGTCCTGACCGCTGGTGACGAATGCTTCCCCGCGCGGCTGCCACGCCACTGCGATGGCGCCCATGCCGTGCTCACCGACTGCCTGTGCCTTAATCGACGATGCCTCGTGCGCAAGCAGGAATACTTTGCCTTCTCCCCCCGCTACGGCCAGCCGACGTGAATCCGCAGACCAAGATATGTCGACGACGTAGTCGTCGAGAGCGATGGTGCCGCGGCGTTCCAGAATGGCGGAGGGCTGCTTCACGCGATACAGGAGTGGAATCCGGCCTCGAGCTCTTGCCGGTCGAGATTTCGTCCGATGAAGACCAGCGTGTTCTGCCGCGTAGCGCCAGAGGGCCACGATCGCTCGAGCTGTCCATCGAACATCATGTGTACGCCATGGAAGACGTATCGGCGATCTTCGCCCTTGAGTGACAACACGCCTTTCATGCGAAAGATGTCAGCCCCACGGCTCTGCAGCAGATAGGACAACCAATCGTTCACTTTCTTAGGATCGAGCGGGCGCGGATCGCTGATGCCGATCGAAGCAATCTCTTCATCATGATGATGCGATGCAAATGCACGCTGAGCCGCTGGCTGAACACCGTCCATACGCAGATTGAACTCAGCCGGAGCATGCTCGCAGAAAATCGCATACGCCCCGGCCTCCGCCACCTCGATTTCGAAATGACTGCCGTCATGATCGACATCAATGGCATATCGCGCATGGGCTGGTGCGATGCGACCTCCACAGGCGACAGGAGTTGTCTCTTCGGCAAATACGCGCACGGCTGGCTCGATGCACGCATCAAGTGCCGCCGAGTCCGCTGCAGACGCAGGCAGCACCACGAGCCCGAGGCCGCCTGCATGAGCATGATCGTGGTCATGGTGCCCGTGGTCGTGGTGCCCATGCCCGTGTTCGTGTTCGTGGTCGTGCCCGTGGTCGTGCCCGTGGTCGTGATGATCGTGATGGGCGTGCGCCTCGGTACCCGTTCGTAACGTGAATCGCCCGGCGGGTAACTGGTAAACCCCGCCCCACTCGAACGGATACTCAGGCTCCAGAAAATTTCCGTCCACGGCTAGCGCCCGTTGCAGATCGAATGCGCCAACATCGAGCACGCGATTGATGGGTACGTCGGCGTTTTGGGTACGGAAGATCTTTGCAGTACCGTTCATCGCCCGGATCCGACGCTCGATGCGCTCAAGCTCCGCCTCGGTCACGAGGTCTGTCTTGTTGAGTAAGATCACATCGGCGAAAGCGACTTGCTCACCGGGTTCTTTCATCTCATCAAGATGCTTTTCGACGTGTCGCGCGTCGATTACCGTGACGATCGCATCGAGCAGAAACTGCTGCTTGAAATCGTCATCGAGAAAGAAAGTCTGCGCCACCGGACCAGGATCGGCCATGCCGGTCGTTTCGACGATGATGTAGTCGAACTTATCTCGCCGCTTGAGCAACTGCCCGAGGATGCGCAGCAAATCGCCGCGCACCGTGCAGCAGATGCAGCCGTTATTGGTTTCGAAGATTTCCTCTTCGGCACCGATGACGAGCTGATGATCGACACCCACCTCGCCAAACTCGTTCTCGATCACGGCAATACGCTTACCGTGATTCTCGGAGAGGATGCGGTTGAGCAGCGTGGTCTTGCCAGACCCCAAGAATCCCGTCAGGACGGTGACGGGTACCCGATCCGTGGTCGCCATAGGGGTCACATGATAACTTACGGCATGGCCAAACCCCGCGATCCCGTATCGACCCATGCGCACTCGCATACGGCGGGACACGACCACGCTGCATGCATCGTCGAGGCCGTTCGAAATGCTGCGGATGTTTGCGCCAAAAGAGGGCTTAACCTGACGCCCGTACGACGACGAATTCTCGAAATCGTCTGGCGTGCTCACGAGCCCATCGGCGCTTACGAAATCCTCGCCGAACTTGCCAAAGAGCGGGACAAGGCGGCACCGCCCACGGTCTATCGAGCCCTCGAATTTTTGATCGATGCTGGGCTAGTGCACCGCATCGACTCACTCAATGCATTCATCGGCTGCGACGAACCTGCTCGTACGCACGTCGCGCAGTTTCTGGTTTGTCGAAAATGTCATCGCGTCGTGGAAATCGATGATCCCGAAATCAACCGCTTGCTCGCGGAAAAATCGCTGGAAGCGGGGTTTCGGATCGAACCAACGTCGCTCGAAATCAAAGGGCTGTGCGGCGACTGCGAAGCCTCGCACGCCGATTGATCGAACTCAGCGGGTGGCGACCAACCAAATTCCCACGACCAAGAGCGCGATGCCAACCACCCGTCCGACACTGATGGGGTGTTGTGGGAAACCCAACAATCCAAAATGATCCACGATCACGGAAGCCAGCATCTGCCCGGCGACCGTCAGCGCGAGAAGTAGCAGCGCTCCGAGCCGTGGCCCAGCTAAGGTAGCCACCCCGACGTAAATCGCGCCGAACAAGCCCCCGAGCCACGCCCAAACCGGAACGCTGGCAAAAGCCTCGCGAGCGGGTAAGGCCTGTCGCGTCAGGAACATGAAGACGGCGATCGCTGTCGTCCCTACCAAAAAATTAGTCAGCGTCCCGTACACCGCGCCACCGAGCGCGCGGCTGACCGCCATATTGAAACCGACCTGAATGACGAGGCCAGCTCCGACGAGGAACGCAAGCAGCATGGAGAGGCTATGCACGGATTTAACTTCTCTGATGGGTACTGTAGCGGCGCGCAATCAGAGCGCGTCCTGATGATGTTTTCATCAGCCAAAGCACGAGATGCCAGAACACTCGTTTGCCGAGCGGAACAGGGCGTGGCGGAATGGCCGCCTGCATCGCAGCGCCGACATCTTCGTGAAACAAGGCGGATCGATCAGTCATCCGCACGAGGATAGCGGGCGAATCACTCTTCGCGCTAGATTTGGCTCGGCCGGAGCGCTCCGTGAACGCCCCGCCGAGCCGCTCACCCTCCCCCGGAATTAGAAGGTGTACCGTAGCGTTACACCATAGGTCGTACGACGCGGATGCGACACGCTATACCGGAAGGGCAAGAAGGTCCCCGTCGAATAAGTGCCGTTCGGCAAGGTGTTGCTGAGAAACGCATCGCGGAATGCCCCGGTCGGCGCATCTTCGTCCGTCAAGTTTCGACCCCATACTTCAAACGACCAATCTTCTGAACGCAGCCCCAACGATGCGTTCACAAATGTGGCAGCCGGAACGATGGTTTGGTTCGACGCGTCGGCAAACTGTCTTCCGCGATGCGAGACGTCACTGCGAACGAAAATCTCATCGCCACTCGCGATCGTGGTCGTGTACTGAAACCCCGCGTTCGCCTGCACCTTCGACGTTCGGAGAATCTGGTTACCGGAGATATCCCCCGTCGGCGCAAAACTCGGAAAGTCACCGAAAGTTTCGACTTGCGCCTTGTCATACTTCGGATCGGCGAAAGACGCGCTCAAGTTGACCTCCAAGCCACGGAATGGTCTGGCAAGCAGCGCAAGCTCGATTCCCTTGACGGTCGCATCGCCGGCATTCACGTTCACTCCCGTTGCGGAAACGATCTCGCGACCATCGATCTTCGAGATGACCTGCGGAATGACGATATCGGACCAGTCGAGCTGATAGACGTCGAGCTCTACGCCGAGACGGCGATCGAAAAACTCGGCCTTCATGCCCAGCTCGTAACTCTTGAGAGTCTCAGGATCGAAGGGCGCGGGAACCGTCACTTCCACTGCAGCGTTATCGACGAAACGCACTCTCGTCGGATCGAAGTCGCCGGACTTCTCGGAGTGCGCGAGACTGGCAAAGAACGTGACGCGCTCCGACGGCTTGAACCGCAAGGCGCTCCGCCAGCTGAAAAGGCCCCAGCTGTTTTCGCGACTGGCTTGAGTGCTCTTATCCAAGAAGGAGCGCTTCTCGTCCGTGTAACGCCCCTCGACGGATGCAGTGAATTGCTCGGTGATGTCGTAATCGAGCGAACCGAACGCCGAAGGCGCAGATGCCTCTTCGATAATCACCGCACCGAAGCCTGCTCCACCCGAAGGATCCCGGAACCACGGTAAGAAAACCGCATTGCCACCATCGCGAACGAAATCGACAACGGTTGTCGGACCAAAAGACGTGCAGGCCAAACAGAATGAGCCGAAGTCAGCAGGAAGCACACTCGTGGCGATCGCGCCGTCAATCCCGCTACCCGAAGACGTCTCGTAGTAGTAGAGACCCAACGAATACCGTAACGATTTTTCTCGATCGCTTGCGAATCGAATCTCCTGACTCTTGTCGTAGGTGTTATCGACGCCGCCAACCTGCAGCAACCCAGTCTGAAATCGCTTGAGCGGCCCCGACCGAGTGCCAAACACACCAGGGCCGAGCGGAAACGGTGACAACGGCGCTGGCTGATAAGTGAACCATACAGTGTTGCCCGTGTTGCGCGAACCGTCGACGAGATAGCCCTGCTTCACGCGCGAGTAGCCGGTGATGGCGTCCAGACTACCTCCCGCCAACTCATGCGTGAGCCTGAGGTAACTACGAATGAGATGTCGCTTCTCGCCGGTGGCGTCCGGCATGGTGGTCAAAGAATCTTTATCGATTGCGGGTAACTCACCACAGTAGTTGAGCGGTCGGCTAGAACGAGGGTACGTAGTGCCGGCGATATTGCCGCTCAACCCGAGATTTTGATCGCGGACCCGTCGATCCTCGCAATTCATGGCAAGGCCGGTGGTCGCAGTGTTGTCGACATCGTCGCTCGAAATGTAAAGCCCGAGCTCAGCGGTGAACTGATCGCTGACGTCCCAAAGTAAGGACCCGTTGAAGGTCGAAAACTCGTAACCGCCGATCGTCGCCCTGCGACCCGATCCTGAATACTGGTTTTCGTATGAACCGTCCCACTCATCGTGCAGAAAGGTCGCTCGTCCCTTCAAATCGCCGACGATCGGGCCGCTCAGCGTCAAGGACGCCAGACGCTTGCCGCGATTTCCGGCAGTAAGCGTGGCGCGGGATTTGAAGACGTCGCCTGGATTTGCCGAAACGTAGTTGATCGCGCCGCTGAACGCATTTCGCCCGTACAGAGAGGCCTGCGGCCCTTTGACCACTTCGATACGTTCGAGATCGAGCTGATTGAAGTTGATACCTTCCCGACCCGAAACGAAGACGCCGTCAAAGAAAATTGCCGTGTTGAGCTCGCCGAAAATATCGATGGGCGCCACGCCACGAATGACCGGAGCCGGTAAAAAGTCGCCGAGTACATTGGAGAACGTAAGCCCTGGCGTGAAGGCCGATACGTCATCGAGATTGGTGATACCACGCGCCTCGATGGCCTCGGCGGTGAACGCCGTAATCGCAAGCGGCACGTTAATTAGGGCCTCGGTCGATTTTCGTGCGGTAACCACCACCTCTTCGAGCTCTGGAGCATTTTGTTCGATGGATTGAGCCGACCCAGTCGGAAAGGCGGTAAGCGTGAAAGCAAAAATCGTCGCCCACGAAAGAGCGAGCCCGCGACGGGAATCGTCCATGATCACCATGCCTCCTTGGCATAAAGATTTACTTGTTTCTGCGTTGAATTTTACTACGCTTTGCCGGCGAGTGGCCACCGAATGATTTTCGATTGTCTTGCCAAACTCGGAGGGATATCGTCAGACGATCTAAAACTTTTTTGTGGCTCAACCCTGCAGAGGACTTGACAGACATGGCCAGAAAATCATCGAAACTCGATCGACGCTCCTTGCTCGCGGGCGCTGCCATCGCCAGCGTTGCTGCCATCGCCGGTCGTGAAGGTGTTTCAGATGCAAAGGCGCAGAGCCACTCGTTGCCGCAAATCAAACACGACATCCAAGTTGCCAATCGCGGACAATATGCGACGGTTGCACTGAAGCAAGACTCGGTCAACGTCGCTGCTGTTCAGTCACAACTCTATTCAATCGATCTGCGCGACCGCGCAAAGACGCTTAAGCGTAATCTCGATCGTGTATTGCGCCTCATCGATCTTGCGCAGAATTCACCAGAGGAATGGAACGGTGAGCGGAGGTGGGGCTCGAAGGTCGATTTGATCACCATGCACGAGTTTCCGATCCAGGGGTTTCAACCCTGGAATCGCAAAGAACTCAATCAGATTGCTTTCGAGCTTCCCGGTCCAGAGTCCGAAGCAATCGGCGAACGCGCAAAGCGTTATGGCTGCTACATCTCTTGGGGATGCTACGCCAAAGAAAAAGATTGGCCGGATCACGTGATCAACATGTCGGTACTCACCGGTCCCGATGGAAGGATCGTCAGTAAGCAGTGGAAGGCGCGAAACATTCTGGGACTTTTCGGAGACGGCGCTCTCATCGGTACCACGGTGTATGACGTGCTCGATCGCTATGTCGAAATGTACGGCTGGGACGCCGTGATGCCCGTCATACA
>JBIIHO010000069.1:0-7899 GCA_044235605.1 Steroidobacteraceae bacterium
CGTCTGAAGCGCGCCGAAACGGCGAAAAAGCCGGTATTCATCGTGACGCCGGAAGAAGCGCTTGCCAACGAGAAAGAAGGCACAAACCGCAACCGGACATGGCGATTCAAGGGCGAGAACGTGCGCGACTTCGCGTGGGCAAGCTCACGTAAATACATCTGGGACGCTATGGGTTATCGCCAGGACGACACCAAGCGACCGTTCGTCATGGCCATGTCCTTCTATCCGAATGAAGGCGAGCCGATCTGGTCAAAGTATTCGACCCATGCCGTGATCCACACCATGGAGGTGTACTCGCGGTTCTCCTTCCCCTACCCCTACCCGGTTGCGATCTCGGTCAACTCCTGGGAGCGAGGCGGTATGGAGTACCCGATGATCACCTTCAACGGTTATCGCCCGACAGCGGACGAAAAGACCGGAAAGATCACCTACTCGCGAAGCACCAAGTACGGTCTCATCGGTGTGATCATCCACGAAGTGGGTCACATTTACTTCCCGATGATCGTCAACTCCGACGAACGCCAGTGGACGTGGATGGACGAGGGGCTCAATACCTTCCTTGAGTACATCGCTGAGCTCGAGTGGGAAGAAAACTTCCCGACTTTCGGCGATAAGACCAACGTCCTCGACTTCATCACTGCATACATGCAGTCGACGGATCAAGTGCCGATCATGACCAACTCCGACACGATCGTGCAGTTCGGACCGAATGCTTACTCCAAGCCCGCTGCTGCCTTGGCCGTGCTTCGCGAGGCCGTCATGGGTCGTGAGCTCTTCGACCATGCTTTCCGTGAGTATTCGAACCGCTGGAAATTCAAAAGACCTACTCCGGCTGATTTCTTCCGAACGATGGAAGACGCCTCCGGCGTAGATCTCGATTGGTTCTGGCGCGGATGGTTCTACGGCACCGACCATGTCGATGTGGCCGTTGGTGATATCCGTGAATATCAGGTCTCAACCCAAGACCCGGATGCGGAGTTCCCGCTCAAGCGTCAGGAATTCGCAGCGAACTGGCCAGAGTCCTACTCGCAGCGACAGAACCGAACCGAAGGTCTCAAAACCCGGGTCGATCGCTATCCGGAACTCAAGGACTTCTACAACGAAAACGACCAGTTTGCGGTCACCAATAAAGACCGTAACGAGTTCAAAGATTTCCGAGAGAAACTCAGAGACTGGGAACGTCCAGTCCTCGATCGCGCCATTAAAGCCGGCGAATTCGTTTATTTCGTCGATTTCAAGAATATCGGCGGCCTCGTCTCCCCATTGCCGCTCACGCTCACGTACGCCGACGGCAGCACTGAGGACTATGCGATCCCGGCCGAGGTGTGGCGCTACAACGCACTCGAGATCACCAAGCTCTTTGTGCGCAAGAAGCGACTCGTCAGCGTGGAACTCGATCGCAACCACTTGATTGCCGACGCGGACAAATCCAACAACATCACGCCGCGTCGTATCGAGCAAAGCCGCATCGAGCTCTTCCGCGGTCGCGACCGCGAGCGCAACCAGATGCTCGACGCGCTTGCCGAACTCAAGGGAGAGCCCAAAGCCAACAAGGCGGAAGGCACGACCGGCGGCACAGAGATACCGCTGCAACCTGTCGCCAAGTGATCGACAACCTCATCGATCGACGGCGGGGCCTGCGAACCCTCGCAGCCCTTGCCGTCGCGGTGATATTCGGAGCGATACCACTCGCAGAGGCCCATCGCTCGCACGTGACTCTCACACGCGTCGCCATCAACGAACGTAGTGGGAAGTGGGAAATCGTCCACGCGATCCACTACCACGATGCGCTGCGACTACTCGCCACGCTCGGTGTTCGGGATAACGTTCAGCCGAGTTCGATCGAGGGTCGCGCGCGAATCGCACTCGAGATCGAAAAAACCTTCCGCTGGTCCACTTCGGACGGGCGACCGCTGATTCCGATCGCGGTGGGTGCCGAACTCGAGGGTGACAATCTGCTCGTCTATCAGGAGATGACGGCACCGGCAGCCGGAGCTCGGATCGTGGTCGAGTCGTCGTTCATGCAAAACGTTTTCGCCGACCAGAGCAACCAGGTATTGCTCGAGTACACCGAGCCGAGGGTGACGCTTAGGCTCTCCAAATCGTCACGGCGTGCCGAATTTAGCGGACCGCCGGCGGCAAGAGATGGAGGCTAGGGTCGGAATCGAACCGGCGTAGACGGCTTTGCAGGCCGCTGCATGACCACTCTGCCACCTAGCCGAGCCGACGAGGATGAGAAAAATGGAGCGGGAAACGAGACTCGAACTCGCGACCCCGACCTTGGCAAGGTCGTGCTCTACCAACTGAGCTATTCCCGCCCGGGTACAGAGGGCGCAGATTGTAGTGGCGACCCCCGTTAAGTCAAGTTTGGGGGCCTAAAAGGTCATTGCGCCTTGAGATCAGGCCAGGCCGCACGCAAATAGTCGACGGCCGAAACCAAGGTCAGCACGGCCGCAATCACCGTCAGCACGAGACCGACTTGATAGGTCGGGAGTATCCAGACATCCCATCGGATCAACATCATCGACAGCCCCACGATCTGCACGATGGTTTTGATCTTGCCGAGGGGAGACACGGCCACCTTGGTCCGCTGACCGATCTCCGCCATCCATTCTCGTAACGCGGAAATGGCGATCTCGCGACCGATGATGACGATCGCCGGCAACACCACGATGAGTCGAGTGTCTTTGCTGACGAGCAGCACCAAAGCCACTGCGACGATCAATTTGTCGGCGACGGGATCGAGAAATGCCCCGAGCCTTGAGGTCTGGCCGTACTTGCGCGCGAAATAACCGTCGAGGCTATCGGTGATACCCGCGATCGCAAACAAAGCACCCGCGGCCGGGTCTGACCAGGGAAACGGCATGTAAAAGAGCAACACCACGATCGGGATCGAGAAGATCCGCATCCAGGTGAGCACATTGGGGACGGTCAGCAGCATGTGGAGTGTTCGAGTGTCGCTCGGCGATCAGCCACCGGGATGGAGCGCATCATAAAGGTTTTGGGCGAGGGCCGGGCCGATGCCCGGCGCACGCTCGAGATCCATCCGCCCCGCTTTCAACACGCCCTGCAGACCACCGAAGTGCTGGAGCAAGGCCCGCCGCTTCGCAGGGCCCAACCCCGGAACGGTTTCGAGAATCGATTCGTTGAATCTTTTAGCGCGACGACGCCGATGACCGGTGATCGCAAATCGATGGGCCTCGTCGCGAATACGCTGGATCGCCTTCAGCGCAGCGGACTGGGGTCCAGGAATGAGCGGCGGCCTCAGCGCCCCGGGGAAATGGATGCGCTCCTGCCCGGCCCGCCGATCGGGACCCTTGGAAATGCCGATGACCGCTTGGTCGGCAAAACCTGCGGCACTGAGCACTTCGACCACGCCGGCGATCTGCGCGGGACCGCCGTCGATGACGAGCAGATCGGGTTGCGGAATTTCACCTGCCGCGATGCGGGCGTAGCGACGCGTGATCGCCTCACGGAGCGCGCCGTAATCGTCGCCCGGCGTCACCCCTTCGATATTGAAGCGGCGATAGTCTTTTTTGAGAGGCCCCTCGCGCCCGAAAACCACGCAGGAGGCTACCGTACCCTCACCCTGCGTATGACTGATGTCGAAACATTCCATCCTCTCAGGTACGGCTGTTAACTCGAGCTCTTCGGCGAGCGAGGCGAGCAAGGCCTCGTAACCCTCGCGACGCGCGAGCCGCATACGCAGCGCATTGGACGCGTTCTCCTGCGCCATCTCGACCCATCGCGCCACGAGCCCCCGCTGAGCGCGCCGCACGCGAACCGTATGCCCCGCAAGCGATGCGAGGGCCTCGGAAATCGACTCTGAATCCTCGAGCACGATGTTCGTGTAGATCTCCGGGGGCGGTGACTGCTCCCCGTAGTACTGCATGACGAACGACGACAGCGCCTCTGCCGGCTCCGCAAAAACCGCCTTTGGAAAAAACCCGCTGGTTCCAAGGCTCCGCCCTCCCCGAACCGGCATCACGCTGATCGCATAGCCTCCCGGATCTCCGGTGATGGCAAAGATATCGGCATCGCGCTCATCGTCCGCGGCGACAACCTGCTGTGCCTGCAATTCCTTGATGGCGGCAATTTGATCGCGCAGCGCAGCTGCCCGCTCGAATTCGAGGCGCTCAGAGGCCTCCTCCATTCGGGCAGCAAGTTGCCTCTGCACCTCGTCGTTTCGACCCTCGAGCACCTGGACGGCCGCATCAACATCGCGGGCATAGTCCGTTTTGGAGATGAGCTCGACGCACGGCGCGGAACATCGTCCAATCTGATGTTGCAGACACGGACGGCTACGATGAGCAAAGTAACTATCGCGGCAATTTCGAAGTCGGAAAATTTTCTGAAGGTAATGCAGCGACTCACTCACCGCTCCCGCGTTCGGATAAGGCCCGAAAAATCGACCCGGCAGGTTTCGCGATCCGCGATAAACCGACAGACGCGGGAAATCATGGTCTGCAGAAAGCCAAAGATAAGGGAAGCTCTTATCGTCCCTCAGCACGACGTTGTACTTCGGATGTAGCGCCTTTATGAGGTTATGCTCGAGCAGCAAGGCCTCGGTTTCGGATCGCGTGACCGTCACCTCCATTGAGGCGATCTGTGAGACCAGCGCCTGAACCTTGGGCATGACGTTCGAGGGAACGAAATAACTGCCGACTCGATCGCGAAGATTCTTGGCCTTGCCCACGTAGAGCAATGAGCCGTCTGCGGCGAACATTCGATACACGCCGGGCCGCTTCGGCAAACTCGCCACGAATTCCTTGGAATCGAAAGCGGCGCTCACATGCCCTATTCCGTCGAAGGTCCAGCGAGATGCTGCGCGCGCGAGAGTACCTTGCGGAACATGTCCGCCGTCAGGCGCTTCGTTTGGGTGTTGTAGCGACTGCAGTGGTACGAATCGACGAGCCATCGACCGTCTGCGAGCCGATGCTCGGCCGCGTGAGCAAAGCGATAAGCACTGCGACTCTCGCCTGCGGCATCGAGAATGGCATCGTGCGCAATTCGACCGAGCGCGACGAGTACACGCAAGCTTTGGTGAGCTCCGAGCTCGGCGCGAAGAAAACCGTTGCAGCTTCGCGCCTCGGCGGGCGTCGGTTTGTTCTCGGGCGGAAGGCACTTCACGGCGTTGGTGATGCGAACACCGAAGAGCGCGAGCCCGTCGCCCACCGACTCGGACTGCGCCGACGACGACACGCCGAGTTCATGCAGAGTCTGATAAAGCATGATTCCGGCGTGATCGCCGGTGAAGGGTCGTCCCGTTCGATTGGCCCCGTGCATCCCCGGAGCAAGGCCGACGATCAACCAGCGAGGATCAGCGTCCCCGAAAGCCGGAACAGGAGCCGCATGGTAGCCAGGGTGGCGTCGACCCGACTCCTCGCGGAACTCCGCGAGCCTGGGACAGCGCCGACACGCCGGATCGAAAAGAATGGAGGACATCCGCGACCCTCTTACGAAGGCCGCGGATTGTACCCGAGCCGCGTCAGCCGACGGCGAACTGCTCTTCTTCAGTCGATCCCTTCATGGCCGTCACGGACGACTGTCCGGCGGTCACGGTCTGGGTGACATCGTCGAAGTAACCGGCGCCGACCTCACGTTGGTGCTTGGTCGCGGTGTAGCCGTCCTTCTCGGAGCCGAATTCCGCCTGTTGCAGCGCGACGTAGGCCGTCATCTGCGACTCGCGATAACCCTTGGCGAGGGTGAACATCGAGTAGTTGAGCGCGTGGAAGCCTGCGAGCGTGATGAACTGGAACTTATAGCCCATTGCGCCGAGCTCACGCTGGAACTTGGCGATCGTCGCGTCGTCGAGCTTCTTCTTCCAGTTGAACGACGGCGAGCAGTTGTACGCGAGAAGCTTGCCCGGGAATTTTTTGTGAATGGCTTCTGCGAAGTGCTTGGCTTCTTCGAGATCCGGCTTGCCCGTCTCGCACCAAATCAGGTCAGCATAAGGCGCGTAAGCCAGCCCGCGTGCGATGGCTTGCTCGAGACCCGCTCGAACATAAAAGAAACCTTCCGAAGTACGACCCTTCGCAGCGTCGATGAACGGACGATCACGCTCGTCCACGTCGGCCGTCAACAAATTTGCGCTCTCGGCATCGGTACGCGCGACGAGGATAGTCGGCACGTCGCACACGTCCGCCGCGAGTCGGGCTGCGACGAGCTTGTTAACCGCCTCTTGAGTCGGCACGAGCACTTTGCCACCCATGTGACCGCACTTCTTCGCCGAGGACAGTTGATCCTCGAAGTGTACGCCCGCCGCACCCGCTTCGATCATGCCTTTCATCAGCTCGAACGCATTGAGCACGCCACCGAAGCCCGCCTCGGCGTCGGCCACGATCGGCTGCAGCCAATCGATGGAATCATTGCCCTCGGCGTGATGGAGCTGATCTGCACGCAGCAATGTGCTGTTGATCCGGCGCACCACCTGCGGAACAGAGTTCGCCGGATAGAGCGATTGGTCCGGGTACATTTCGCCGGCGAGATTGGCGTCTCCGGCCACCTGCCACCCCGAAAGGTAAATTGCCTTGAGACCTGCGCGGACCTGCTGCATGGCCTGGTTTCCCGTCAGCGCACCGAGTGCGTTGACGAACGGCATCGACGACATATGGCTCCAAAGCTTCTCGGCGCCGAGTCGCGCAAGCGAGTGCTCGATATGAACCGAACCGCGAAGACGAACGACATCTTCGGCCTTGTATCCGCGAATCACTCCGCGCCAGCGCGGGTTGTCTTGCCAGTCGCGGGTGAGTTGTTCGGCAGTCTTCAATTGCATGACTAAAGTCCTCGGAATTACTGAAGGTTCAAGGGGTCGATTTCAAAGAGTCGATTTTTTTTACTTTACGATAGCCGGAATTCGCGTTGCGTCATTCGAGCTCGCGGTACGCCGCCAGCGTCAGGAAGGTCGCAAACTCGGGCGCGGTCGTGATCTCATCAAGCAATCGCGCCGCGGCGTCAAAGCGCCCTGCGGCATAAGCGGTTTCGCCGAGACGAGAACGAAGGGTCTTGCACTCTGCCGCGAGCACGTCGCGAAAAAGCTCGGCCGTGATCTTTCGCCCGTCGTCGAGTACGCCACCCGCATGGCGAATCCACTGCCAAATCTGCGCACGTGAGATCTCGGCAGTCGCCGCATCCTCCATCAAGTTGTTGATGGGCACGCAACCATTGCCGCACAGCCAGGCCGCCATGTACTGCAGCGATACGCTGACGTTCTCGCGTAAACCCTCTTCAGTGATACGGCCTTCCGGAATCTTCAGCAGATCCGCCGCGCTCACGGAGACGTCCTCGCGCAGCCGATGAAGCTGGTTGGGGGTCGGCATAAGTCGATCGAAGACTTCCATCGCAATCGGAACGAGACCCGGGTGGGCAACCCAAGTGCCATCGTGCCCATCGCCTGCCTCTCGCTCTTTGTCTGCACGTACCTTGGAAATCGCCGCATCGTTCGCAACCGGATCGTTCTTGATCGGGATCTGCGCCGCCATGCCGCCCATCGCGAAAGCACCACGACGGTGACAGGTCTTGATACACAGCAGAGAGTACGAGCGCATGAAATGCGTGGTCATCGAGACGAGGCGTCGCTCCGGAAGGAGAAAGTCCGCACGCCTCGCAAATTTTTTGATGAAGCTGAAAATGTAGTCCCAGCGACCGCAATTGAGTCCAACGATATAGTCACGTAACTCGAAGAGGATCTCGTCCATCTCGAACGCGGCAAGGATGGTCTCGATCAAGACGGTGCACTTGATGGTCCCATGAGCGATGCCGAGCCGGCGCTCGGCGAAGTCGAACACTTCGGCCCAGAGTCGCGCTTCGCGATGGCCTTCCATTTTCGGCAAATAGAAATAGGGGCCAGTGCCGCGCGATTTCAACTCAGCGTGGTTATGGAAAAGATACAACCCGAAA
>JBIIHO010000070.1:0-7849 GCA_044235605.1 Steroidobacteraceae bacterium
CATGCTCGAAGATCGCAAGGCCATGATGCGATTGTTCCCTGAGCTCTTTGCGCGATATAGCGTCGCGCCCGTTGAACACTACCCGGATCTTCTACTCGATACGTTACGGAGTGTCGCCCCCGCGGGGGTGCGCGATCCCACGGTCGTTTTATTGACTCCGGGTGCACACAATAGCGCCTACTTCGAGCATGCCTTCCTCGCACAGCAGATGGGTATCGAGCTCGTAGAAGGACAAGATCTTTTTGTGGACGATGAAATCGTCTACATGCGCACGACTCAAGGACCGCGTCGCGTCGACGTGATCTATCGGCGAATCGATGATGATTTTCTCGATCCGCTCGCGTTTCGACCCGACTCCATGCTCGGTGTACCGGGGCTGTTGACGGCCTACCGTGCGGGACGAGTGACGATCTCCAACGCTGTGGGCACCGGCATCGCGGACGACAAGTCCACGTATCCCTACGTACCAGAGATGATCAAGTTTTATCTCGGCGAGGAGCCGATGCTCTCCAACGTGCCCACGTGGGTCCTGCGGAGACCCGACGATCTCGCCTATGTACTCGATCACCTCGACGAGCTCGTCGTGAAAGAAGTACACGGTGCGGGCGGGTACGGCATGCTGATCGGACCGCGAGCGTCGCGTAAGGAAATTGAAGCGTTCCGAGAGCGCATTATCGCTGACCCTAATCGATACATCGCTCAGCCTACGCTGGCGTTGTCGGCCTGTCCGACTTTTGTCGAGAGTGGGCTCGCCCCTCGCCACGTGGATCTACGTCCTTTTGTTTTGTCCGGTAGTGATGTCGTGATGGTTCCGGGCGGACTGACGCGCGTTGCGCTTCGAGAGGGTTCGTTGGTGGTGAACTCGTCTCAGGGCGGCGGTACCAAAGATACTTGGATCCTCGCATGCTGAGTCGAACCGCTGATCATCTTTATTGGATGGCCAGATATACCGAACGCGCCGAAAATCTTGCGCGTATGCTCGACGTCAATTGTCGGATGACTTTGCTTCGACAGGAGGAAGACGTCGTGCGTCGACGCTGGACGTCGACGTTATCGACGGTCGGTCAGCTCGAGCCTTTTCTCGCTGCCCATGGCGCAGTGACCCAAGCTACTGCGATCGATTGGATTTCTTTTGAGCGCAGTAACCCCGGCAGTATCGAGCAATGTCTCAACCTCGCTCGTGAGAACGCGCATGCGGTACGCGGTACCTTGACCTCGGAAACTTGGGAAACTTTGAATGCCACCTGGCTAGAGATTCGCGGGTTCCGCCGCGATACGGTGTCTGAGCAGGCGCTCGCAAACTTTTTCGAATGGGTAAAGTTCCGTTCGCACCTTGCAAGAGGAGTGATTCAGGGAACGATGCTGCATGACGATGCTCTCGATTTCACATGGCTGGGCACTTATCTCGAGCGAGCCGATAACACGGCACGCATCCTCGACGCCCGTTTCGAAATGCTCGCCGAGGATGCGGCGAACAGCAACGATGCGGGTGACTACTACGAGTGGAGCGCGTTACTACGCTCGGTTTCGGCGTTCGAGATCTATCGAAAGGTGTATCGCGACTTGATCACTCCGAGAAGGGTCGCCGAATTACTCATCCTGCGTGAGAGCATGCCGCGCGCATTGCGCCATTGCATGAGTCGGGTGCATCAGGTGCTTATTAAGGTGGCTAACGAGCGATCGGCCGAAACGTTGCGACGCGCAGGCGAGATCGACGCCACGCTGCAGTATGGGCGTATCGACGATATGCTTGCCGTGGGCTTACGCAATTACCTCAGCGGATTTTTACAGCGCAACGGTGATCTCGGTGCGCGTATCGCCGACGACTTCCTCGTCTCAGACGCTGCGAGCTGATCATGCTGCTACACATCCGTCATGAGACCCTTTATCGCTACGACCGGCCGGTCAAGCACAGCGTGCAGAGTCTGCGCCTGACGCCGCGTACCGAAACAGGTCAGAGGGTGCTCGCCTGGACACTCGCTGCGCCGGGTCGCCAGTCTCAGCAAGTCGACGCCCACGGTAACGTCATGCATTTGCTGACCATCGACGAGCCGCATGAGGAAATCCACATCACGGTGTCGGGGACAGTCGAAACGGAAGAGGTGCCGGAATCTGCGCCGTCCAATCGCGGGCGACTGTCACCGCTCGTTTATCTTCCCGATACGTCACTGACGCGTACCGATGACGAGCTCGCTGAGTTTGCCGCCACGCATGGTGCTCGCGAGCCCGGGCGAGACAATGCGATGACTCTTGCGCTCGCGATTCGTAGCGCCATGGACTATGTGCCGGGCGTCACAGAGGTTTCGGATTCAGCCGCTCATGCGTTTTCTTTAAAACGGGGCGTGTGTCAGGACCATGCACACGTGATGATCGCCTGCTGTCGGGCGCTCGGCGTGCCGGCGCGTTATGTCAGTGGTTATCTACTGACTGCCCGCGACGATCACATCGCGAGCCACGCTTGGGTTGATGTTTGGCTTGCGCGGCACGAGCGCTGGTTCGCGATCGACGTCACCAATGGCGTGCCAGGGGGCTTACAGCACTGCCGGCTCGCTGTTGGTCGTGACTATCTAGACGCCTGTCCGATACGTGGGGTACGTCGCGGCGGAGGCGCCGAGACGATGAGCGCTAAAGTAGAGGTGTCGAGTGACGGCGAGATGCGCCGGCAACACACGCCACGCCCGCGATTGCTGCAGCAACACGCCGCACAGCAGTAGAATAGGGCATGACTTATTGCGTAGCGACTTTGCTGGACACCGGCATGGTGTTTCTCTCCGACTCGCGGACCAGTGCCGGTGTCGATCAGATCAACACCTTTCGTAAGATGCACGTGTTCGAGCGTCCCGGCGACAGGGTGATCGTACTCATGACGGCTGGGAATCTCGCGGTCTCGCAGGCTGTAGTGCATGTGTTGCATGAGGAAGCGACACATCCGGATCGTCAAAGTTTGTATAGCGCTGAGACGATGTTCGATGCGGCCGAGCTCATTGGCGCTGCCTTACGCGCCGTGCACAAGCGGGACGCCGAAGCACTCAAAGATCACGGAATCGAGTTCAATCCATCGTTCATTCTGGGCGGTCAAATTAAAGGTGAGGCACCGCGCCTCTTCAATATTTATGCCGCCGGAAATTTCATCGAAGCCAGCGTCGATACGCCGTACTTCCAAATCGGTGAGGCGAAGTATGGCAAGCCGATTATCGATCGTGTGATCACCCGGTCATCAAGCATTGCCGAAGCGACCAAGTGTGCGCTCATCTCGATGGACTCGACCATCCGCTCGAACCTGTCAGTCGGGCCGCCGCTCGATCTGCTTTGCCTGAAGCGTGATGCCCTTAGGGTTCTCGTACACCGGAGCATCTCTGCCGACGACGAGTACTTCAGGATGATCCGTAGCAGTTGGGGTGAGAGCCTGCGGCATGCGTTTCACGCGCTGCCTAACCCGGTGTTTTGACATTCAAGGTCATGGCCTTCCGCACGATCAGTATCGCGTTGGCGTTAATGTTATGCCTCTCTAGTTTCGAGGGGCGTAGCGCAGAGCGTACGCAGCCAGAGTTCGCTCTCGCCCTCATCGATGTTGAAACGACCGGGCTCGACGCCGACGTTCACGAGATGATCGACATCGGTGCGGTGTATGTCGATGTCGAAGGACAAGAGCTCGGCCGGTTTTTCATTCGCATCAACCCAGCTCATCCAGAGCGCGCTCAGGCAGGAGCCCAGGCGGTCAATGGGTATAGCGAGGAGCGGTGGCGCTCGTTGGGCGCTGTCAGTTCGTCCGAGGCGCTTCGCGCTTTCGAAGAGTTTCATGCCCGAACGGCTGCCGATCGCACCATGATTTTTACGGCGTTCAATGTGGGGTTCGATCAGGCCTTCGTCTCGAGGTGGTTACGCCGCGAGGGGAGATCGTTTCGCGACTGGTATTTCTACCAAGTGCTCGATTTACCCTCGATGGCCTGGGCGCAGGGCGTTCGGGAGTTGTCGGGATCGAAGATCGCCGAAGCGCTCGGCGTACCCGACGAGACCCGCGATTCTCTCAAACACACCGGAGAGACGGGGGCGGACTTCAACCTCGCGATCTATCGAGAACTATTGAAGCGATCCAACGACAGACCGTCGCTAGCCCACGATTAAGTCCGTCTTAGAAACTCCGGTACGTCGATGCGCGGCGTGGGCGCTTCGGTAACGTCGTTCTTAAAGGACTTCTGATCTTTGGCCGGTGAAGGTTTTGGTGAAGTCGAGGAGGGTAATTGCTTCCAAATCACTTCGACGATCCAGAGCGCTTCTTCCTCGGAGTTTTGTCGAATTGGCATGAAGCCGCAGGAGAGTTGTGTTCCTGAGGCATCGCGACAGAGTAAAGATGAGGCGTTACCGGATTGGAGTTCTCGACGAGCGCGCTCGATCTTTTCAGTCTCAGTGCTGAACTGCTTGAGCGACTCCCAGAAATTCATATCTTTGGCGTCTCGGGGTTCCGAAACTCCGCCGAAGCGCAGCTCGGGCATATCGAATACGGCATAGGAGCCGAGTAACTCACCCCACGCTGTTTGAGCGCTTGATACACGGCCGAAACGATTGCAGATCAACCATGTGCGGTTATCCGTCCGCGGTATTCCTGACCATACAGACTCGATCACTGCGTCGGAAAAGTCGACGGGCTTGATCAGAAATACCCACTGGGACGAAGAAGAGTCGGACTCGAGCCCATTTCCCGAGACTTCGGTCGCGATAGCCGTCGCTGGATTTCCCGACATGAGCAGCATATGGCGTGCGGCAGCAAAAGACAGTTGGTTGACGCCTTGAAGGCCAAGCATCCAGTCAGAAAGCTTTCGATTTTTCTCGTCGGCGCCAGAGGTGCCAAGAAGCCGTTTCGCCTGCGCGTTGATGTATAAAACCTCGAGTGCGGGGTTAGTCACGACGCAGGCGATGGGCACCGCATGCATCGCCGAAGCAATTTCTGCATTTTTTTGGGCGAGCTTTTGCGCCTGCTCGCGTATCACCCCAGTCTCTGACTCCAGGCGCTCACGAATCTCTTCGAATCGAAGACCAAAGTAGGACACGGCCTTGATGATGCCGCAAATGCTTAGAACGGCGAGAACCATCTCGTTGAAGAGGTCGTGTTCCCAGAGGCGCGTGGGGTTGGCAACGAGCGCCTGGGGAATCCGCAAGAAAATAAAGGCTGTCTGAACACCGAAGATGATGATCAGGTGAATGATGAAAGGCGATCGGCTGCGCTGACTGAGTTGCACAGCTTGGTGAGTTGCCCAAGCTGCAGCGAGTCCGTTCCCGAGAGCGAAGAGTATGATTTGCGCGCTCTCGGATCCGCTATTGATGGAATATCCGAGGCACACCAGATACACGATGAAACTTCCGCCCGCCGAGACGGCATACTCGCGTAGTGGTAGCTGAGGACTGTAGAGCACTTTGAGTGCGAGCCCGAACAATACAAAGGATGCCGCTAGAGCAAGACTGCTACTGACGAAGGGCCAAGGTCCGACTTTGACACCCCCCAAAGCGCCTAAAACCGGTGCGATTCCCGAGACCACGAATCCGAGCATCCAGAGCTTCGCCGATAGATCGGGCCGCTTGAAAGAGAACCATCCGACCAGACCGATCGCGAGAAAAGCGAAGCTCGCAAGGAACATGATGCCGTTTCCCGGCGTCACGAGCATGTCCATAATCGTCCCCCCGAATTGGACCTGACTATATCAGGGTCTTAGCGACCCTCGCGATTGCCGGCATAATCTAAGGCCTAACATGGCTACTTCTGGCCATGGCTCGTACGGGAGTGGGGCGTGAGCCAAATTCGGTTGCACGATATTTCTCAACGGCTACGCGCTGGATTACCGGTATGGCCTGGCGATTCATTCTTTGATTGCTCGGTCACCGCAGCCGTGTCGCAAGGCTCGAGTGTCACATTACACAAGATATCTTTGTCGACGCAGTCGGGGACTCACGCCGAGTGCTCTCGTCATGTTCGTGACGATGCAATCCCTCTCCACGAACTTGATCTGTCGGCCTTTGTGGGCGAGTGCGAGCTCCGAGACGTCAGTGCGGCGCGGGATCGAGTTACGCTCTCCGACGTCATCGATCGGCTTCCTTCGAAGCTCGAGCGAGTGTTGCTACGGACGATGGGTGCGCCCGATTGGAATCGTTGGCCTTCCGGGTTCACTGCCATCGACCCGGATCTTATCGACGCTTTGGCGGTACGAGGATGTCGATTGATCGGCACCGACGCGCCATCGATCGATCCGGAAACCTGCAAGGCGTTACGCTCGCATCATGCGGCTCACCGGGCGGGTATGGCGATCCTCGAGGGCCTGGTGCTCGACGGTCTCGACGAGGGGCGTTATGAACTCATCGCGCTGCCCTTACCCATCGAAGGGGTTGAAGCGACACCCGTCCGTGCCGTTCTGAGAGAGATCGTTTGATGGATGTTCACTCCCGAACAGACTGCGAACGCTTGGATGCCCAAGACCCGCTCGCAGCAAAACGGATGGAATTCAAGCTTCCGACCGATGTCATCTATCTCGACGGGAATTCGTTGGGTGCCTTGACTCATGCCGCCGAGCGGAGAGTGCAGCAGTTAGTGAGCGCTGAGTGGGGGCGCGATCTCATCAAGAGCTGGAATGTGCATGGTTGGATCGATCTCCCCGCAAAACTCGGTCGTCAAATTGCGCCTCTGATCGGAGCGCCAGCCGAAGATGTGTTGGTTTCAGACTCAACTTCAGTGAATCTATTCAAGATTGCGGCGGCTGCTGAACGTACTCGGGGCATGCGACGAAAAATCGTCACCGAGCGCGGTAATTTTCCGACCGACCCATATATTCTTCAGGGTCTCGCGGGACTCGTACCCGACATCGAGCTCGTTCAGGTAGCTCGCGACGATATCGCCCGCGCAGTCGATCGAGAGACTTTTTTGGTCGTCCTGACGCATGTCCACTACCAGTCGGCGGAGATGTTCGATCTACCCTCGGTTACCCGGCTTGTCCATGATGCCGGCGCAAAGGTTCTCTTCGACCTTTCGCACTCCGTGGGAGCTGTGCCTCTCGATCTTGCCGCTGCGGAGGTAGACTTCGCGGTGGGTTGCTCCTACAAGTATCTCAACGGCGGACCCGGCGCGCCGGCTTTCATGTACGTTCGTCATGATCTGCAAGAGGCTCTCGAGCCCGTATTGTCGGGATGGCTCGGTCACGCGCGACCTTTCGAGTTCGAAGAAAACTATTCCCCGGCGGCCGGCATGACCCGCCATCGCTGTGGCACGCCGTCCGTCATTGCTTATGCTGCCCTCGAAGGCGCGCTGAGCGTCTTCGAAGGGATCGAGATGTCAGCGCTGCGACAAAAATCTCTGGCGCTATCCGAGCTCTTCATCAAGCTCGTGCAGGCGAGCGAGCTCAGCTCCGAACTCACGCTCGCCTCACCTCGCGAGGCCGCTCAACGCGGAAGCCACATCTCGTTTGCACATCAGGATGGATATACGCTCATGCAGCGATTGATCGCGCGGGGCGTGATCGGAGATTTTCGTGCGCCGAATCTTCTGAGGTTCGGCTTTGCGCCGCTTTATCTGCGTTATGTCGATGTATGGGATGCTGTTGAGATCTTGCGCGATGAGGTTCGTCTCTGGCGCGAATCTGGCAATACACCCATCGCCCGTATGGCTGTTACCTGAATTCAGTGGAGATTATCGATGTCTGTTACTGCAATGGTCATGATCAAGGCGCAACCGTCTCGCAGCACGACGCTTGCTAAAGAAATCGCTGAAGTTAAAGGCGTCAGCGAGGTTTTTTCGGTAGCGGGTCGTTTCGACTTGGTGGCGATCGTGCGCGCTGCCAGGAATGAGGATCTTGCCGATATCGTGAGT